>NZ_JBFUBK010000112.1:0-20323 GCF_056405815.1 Pseudomonas sp. P1_F1_2
CCTGTGTATCGCCTGACATACCGCTATCGCGAGCAAGCTCGGCTCCTACAGGGGGGTGTGTGGTGTCAGATGAGTTCGCCGCAGAGGTCGAGTTCTACCAGGCGCCGCACTTCAGCGGTGTCGAGCCCGGCACCCAGTAAGCCATGCAACTTGCCGAACGCCGCTTCACGGGTCATGCCGCCACCTGAAAGCACACCCACACCACGCAACCGACTGCCAGCCTCGTAAACATCCAGCTCGACGCCACCTTCATGGCATTGGGTGACGGCTACAACCACAACACCCTTGTCCTGCGCCCGTTCCAGGCTGGCGAGGAACTCTGGATTGTCGCTCGGCCCGGTGCCGCTGCCGTAGCACTCCAGCACCAGGCCTTGAATGCCGCTGTCGAGCAGGCCGTCCAGTATCTCGGCGCCGATGCCGGGGAACAGCGGCAGCACAGCGACTTTCGCCAATTGCTTGGGTTGGTTGTAGGTCAGCGGCGCCGGTATGGAAGAAGCCTTCTCACCGCCACCCTGACGCGCCAGCCGCTTGAACGGATGACGCCCGAAACTGCGCACCTTCGCGCATCGGGTCGGGTCCAGCAGTTCGCCATGGAAGTACAGATGAACGCCCGGTGCCAGGCCATGACCGAGGGCAACCAGCGCACCGCTGAGGTTTTCCCAGGCATCGCTGTCGGTCACACCGGCCGGCAGCATCGAGCCGGTAAAGCACACGCGGGCATGCAGGCCGAGCAGCTGAAAACTCATGGCCGCCGCACTGTACGCGAGGGTGTCGGTGCCGTGCAGGATCAGCACGCTGTCACAGCCCAGCACATCCACTGCCTCCACCACGGCTTCGCGCAGCTGCTGCCAATACGCGGGGGTCATGTTGGCGCTGTCGATCAGCGGCGACATCTCGCGAAAGCGCCACTGTGGCACTACCAGCTCAGGCTGGCTGTGCAGGTATTCACGCATCCGCGCTTCGAAACCGGACGCCGGGGCCAGGCCGTGAACGCTGGCTTGCATACCGATGGTGCCACCGGTGTAGAGCACCATGACGTGTTGGGCGGCAGGGTAGGTCGAGGAATTCATGGCGGTTCTCCGAAAACGGTAACGGTGTGGGAGTGAGCCTGCTCGCGAAGGCCGCGACGCGGTCTGGCCGGCTCAGCACCCAAACAACATACGACCGAGCATGACGCCGGTCGCACGTTGTGTCACGTCGGGCGCAGGGGATGCGCCCGGTTTTTTTACCGGTCAGCGTTGCGCTGCGAGTACGCCTTGCGGCTCGGTTGTTGCTGTCGGCGCTGGCGCTGGCGGGTTGGCTGGCCAGGCTTTCAGGTCGAGGTCCAGGTCGGCGAATTTGCTCGAATCGAACACTGGCGTCTTGATCCCGGCAGCACGCTGGTCGTCATAGTCACGCAGGATGCGCATGCCGACCTTGAACAGCAGGAACAACGCGATCAGGTTCACGAACGCGAGCATCGTCATGGTGATGTCGGCGAAGGCGAACACCGTGCCCAGGTTTTCGATAGCGCCCCAGAAGATCAACGCCAACACCAATGCACGATAGCCCATCAGTGCCTTGCGGTTTTCACCGATCAAAAAGCGCAGGTTGCTCTCGCCCAGGTAGTAGTTGTAGAGGATCGAGGTGAACACGAACAACGACAAGGCCACGGAGATGAAAATCCGCCCCCAGTCACCGACGACGGCGGCCAGCGAGTTCTGGGTCAGGGCAATGCCATCGCCTTCGAAGCCCGGGGTGTAGAAACCCGAGAGCAGGATCAGCAACGCGGTGCAGGTGCAGATCACGAAGGTGTCGAGGAACACGCTGAACGCCTGGACCACGCCTTGTGCCACCGGGTGCTCGACCGAGGCCACGGCGGCCACGTTCGGCGCACTGCCCAGGCCCGCTTCGTTGGCGAACACGCCACGCTTCACGCCCATGACGATGGCGCTGCCGATCAGGCCGCCAAACGCCTGGTCGAGACCGAAAGCGCTTTTGACAATGGTGATCAACATGCCGGGTACTTGATCGAATTGCAGCACGATCACATAGATAGTCACGCCGATGTAGACCAGGGTTTTCACCGGTACCAGCAAGTCGGCGACCTTGGCGATGCGTTTGATCCCGCCGACGAACACCAGCCCCAGCAAAACGGCCAGCGCAATGCCGGTGTAAGTGGTGTCGAAGCCGAATGCGTTGTTCAGCGAATGAGTCACGGCGTGGGATTGCAGGCCGTTGAAGGCAAACCCGAAGGTCACCAGCAACAGGAACGCCATGATCATGCCCAACCAGCGTTTTTGCAGGCCATGCTGAATGTAGTAGGACGGGCCGCCACGGTAGGTGCCGTCGGAGTCGCAGCGCTTGTAGAGCTGGCCGAGGGAACATTCGAAGAAGCTGCTGGACATGCCGACCAGCGCGGTCACCCACATCCAGAACACCGCACCGGGGCCACCCAGGGTTACGGCAATGCCGACACCGGCGATGTTACCTGCGCCGACGCGGCCGGCGAGGCTGAGCATCAGSGCCTGGAACGAACTGAGYTGSCCGGCGCTGCTTTTGAGGCTGTCGCGGAACACCGCGAACATGTGGARGAAGTGACGCAATTGAACGAAACGCGAGCGGATCGTGAAGTAGCTACCGAGCCCGACAATGAGCACGATCAGYACTTTCCCTGAGAGGAAGTCGTTAATGACTTCGAGCATGGATTATTCCTCGCTGTTTTTTGTGTAGGCAAATGCCGGACAGGAAGCAACATCGCGTTACATCGCTGTGCGCGTGGCACAACAGATGAGGCGCGTTTTCGTCCCGGTCCTTTATTGCAGGTTTGTTATTAGTTCGGGTTTCGCATGGGTTTGGGCCTCGTTACCGACGACCGCTCACGCGAAGAGGGGCGGCACTATACCGATGAGTGTGCCGTCCGTCTGCCCGATTATGGTGCAAGCGGTAAACGAGGTGGCTTTCCTGTCGGAGCACGGCTTGCCGGCGATGGCGATAGTGAGGGCGCCATCGCCGGCAAGCCGTGCTCCTACAGAAGTGACGCGTCCGCAAAAAAATCAAAAAAAAGGGCCTGGGGATTAAATCCCCAAGCCCTCAAAAGGTGAGAGGTGTCTAGTCCCTCGACCTGGTGAGCGGTGCTACAAGTAACGCGTCGGTTCAGGCTTTAAGCGGAACCAGACGCGGAGCAATCATGTTTTCCGGGCGCAGGATGTCGGCGAGCATGGCGTCGTCGAGCAAGCCTTCTTCGCGCACCAGTTCCAGTACGCCACGGCCGCTTTCGAGGGCGATACGGGCGATACGGGTGGCGTTTTCATAGCCGATGTACGGGTTCAGCGCAGTCACCAGGCCGATCGAGTGCTCGACCAGTTCGCGGCAACGTTCTTCGTTGGCCGTGATGCCGGTGATGCAGTGCTCGCGCAGCATGTCCATGGCGCGTTGCAGCAGACGGATCGAGTCGAAGATCTTGAAGGCGATCAGCGGCTCCATCACGTTCAGTTGCAGTTGGCCGCCTTCGGCCGCGATGGTCAGGGCCAGGTCGTTGCCGATGATCTGGAACGCCACTTGGTTGACCGCTTCCGGGATAACCGGGTTGACCTTGCCTGGCATGATCGAGCTGCCTGGCTGACGCGCCGGCAGGTTGATTTCGTTGATGCCGGTGCGTGGGCCGCTGGACAGCAGACGCAGGTCGTTGCAGATCTTCGACAGTTTGACCGCGGTGCGCTTGAGCATGCCGGAGAACAGTACGAAGGCGCCCATGTCAGACGTGGCTTCGATCAGGTCGGCGGCCGGTACCAGCGGTTGACCGCTGATCAGTGCCAGGCGCTGAACGGCCAGGTGCTGGTAACGCGGGTCGGCGTTGATGCCGGTACCAATCGCAGTACCGCCCAGGTTCACTTCGGTCAGCAGTTCAGGCGCCAGCGTTTTCAGACGCGCCAGGTCTTCGCCCAGGGTCGTGGCGAAGGCACGGAATTCCTGGCCCAGGGTCATCGGCACGGCGTCTTGCAGCTGGGTACGACCCATCTTCAGGACGTGGCTGAATTCTTCACCTTTGGCGGCGAACGACTGGATCAGGCTGTCGAGGCTGGCCAGCAGAGCGTCGTGACCCAGCAGCAGACCCAGACGGATCGCGGTCGGGTAGGCGTCGTTGGTCGACTGCGCCATGTTCACGTCGTTGTTCGGGTGCAGGTATTGGTATTCGCCCTTCTGGTGACCCATGGCCTCCAGCGCGATGTTGGCGATGACTTCGTTGGCATTCATGTTGGTTGAAGTGCCAGCGCCGCCTTGAATCATGTCGACCACGAACTCTTCGTGGAAATCGCCGCGGATCAAACGTGCACAGGCTTCGCTGATGGCAGCGTGCTTGGCTTCGCTCAGGTGACCCAGTTCGCGGTTGGCGTCAGCGGCGGCCTGTTTGACCATGGCCAGGCCGACAACCAGCTTCGGGTAATGCGAAATCGGAACGCCGGAGAGACGGAAGTTGTTCACCGCTCGCAGGGTCTGGATGCCGTAATACGCTTGAGCAGGTACTTCGAGTACGCCAAGCAGGTCTTTTTCTGTGCGGAAAGATGCAGCGGAGGACATGATAGAAATCATCTCGATATGGACCCGGTCTGTGCCGGAACACTGCAAATGCTAGGCTTGTGGAGAATTTTGGGCCAATGCTGTTAAACACTAGCCTATGCACATTCGGCATAATGCCCGTGTGACGCCGCGTGTGCGGCGAGCGTGCGACCTAAATTGGTGCGTGTCCGGGAGGGCGTGATGAACCTTGAAAGTAAATGGCTGGAGGACTTCAGCGCCCTGGCCGCCACCCGCAGCTTCTCCCAGGCTGCGGAAAGACGCTTCGTGACACAACCGGCGTTCAGCCGGCGAATTCGCAGCCTTGAAGCCGCGTTGGGACTGCAACTGGTCAATCGTTCGCGCACGCCCGTCGAGCTGACGGCGGCGGGGCAATTGTTTCTGGTGACCGCGCGGACTGTGGTCGAACAACTGGGCGAAGTGCTGCGTCATCTTCATCACCTGGAAGGTGGGCAGGGCGAGGTGATGCAGGTCGCCGCCGCTCACTCCCTGGCGCTGGGTTTCTTTCCGCGCTGGATCGCGCAATTGCGCAATGAGGGGCTGAATATCGCCACGCGATTGGTGGCGACCAACGTTGGCGACGCGGTGCACGCATTGCGTGAAGGTGGCTGCGATTTGATGCTGGCGTTCTATGACCCCGACGCTGCCTTGCAGATGGACCCGGAGATCTTTCCATCCCTGCACCTGGGTCACACTGAGATGCTCCCGGTGTGCGCGGCCGATGCGGACGGCAAACCGCTGTTCGACCTGGAAGGTGAGGGCAGTGTGCCGCTGTTGGCCTACAGCGCCGGCGCCTTTCTCGGTCGCTCGGTCAACATGCTGCTGCGCCAGCGGGCGCTGCGGTTTACCACGATCTACGAAACGGCCATGGCCGACAGCCTGAAAAGCATGGCGCTGGAAGGACTGGGCATTGCCTGGGTGCCGCAACTCAGTGTGCGCGCCGAACTGGCTCGCGGCGAACTGGTGGTCTGCGGCGGCCCGCAATGGCATGTGCCACTGGAGATTCGCCTGTACCGTTGCGCCTTGGTGCGCAAGGCCAACGTGCGATTGTTGTGGCGCAAGCTTGAAAGTGGCGCAGCCCAAGGGACAACCAGCTAACGATGCCTTTGTAGGAGCACAGCTTGCTGGCGATGGCGACTTACAGGACGCCATCGCCAGCAAGCTGTGCTCCTACAGGGGCAGGGTTCATGGCAAGTCTGTCTGCTGACCTGAAAGTCAATAAAACCGGGCTTTTGCGCCGTATGACAGATGGTCGTAACAGGGGCTGTTTATCTGCGTCATTGCGGTATACTGCGCGGCCTTCGGCCGGTTCGCCCGGCCATAATTCGTACATCAAGCCACGCATTTTGCGTGGCTTGTTGTTTTTTGACGCGCCTGCGGGCGCCCAGAGAGAAGAGGCACGACGATGAGTGCACTGGTTGGCGTGATCATGGGCTCCAAGTCCGATTGGTCCACCCTTAGCCACACCGCCGATATGCTGGAAAAGCTCGGCATTCCTTACGAGGTGAAAGTGGTCTCTGCCCACCGTACCCCGGACCTGCTGTTCCAGTACGCCGAAGAGGCCGAGGCCCGTGGCATTGAGGTGATTATCGCCGGTGCCGGTGGCGCGGCCCACTTGCCAGGCATGTGTGCGGCCAAGACCCACCTGCCGGTGCTGGGCGTGCCGGTGCAGTCGGCGATGCTTTCGGGTGTCGATTCGCTGCTCTCCATCGTGCAGATGCCAGCGGGTATCCCGGTGGCGACCCTGGCCATCGGCAAAGCTGGCGCGATCAACGCCGCGCTGCTGTCGGCGAGCATCCTGGGCGCCAAGCACCCGCAGTTCCACGACGTGCTGAAAACGTTCCGTGCTGAACAGACAGACAGCGTCCTGGACAATCCAGACCCACGCATCGCCTGAGGTTGTTGACGATGAAGATCGGTGTAATCGGTGGCGGCCAGTTGGGTCGCATGTTGGCGCTGGCGGGCACCCCGCTGGGTATGAATTTCGCTTTCCTGGACCCCGCGCCGGATGCTTGCGCAGCCGCGTTGGGCGAACACCTGCGAGCCGATTACGGCGACCAGGACCACCTGCGTCAGCTGGCCGATGAAGTCGATCTGGTGACCTTCGAGTTCGAAAGCGTCCCGGCTGAAACCGTGGCGTTCCTGTCGCAATTCGTCCCGGTCTACCCAAGCGCCGAAGCCCTGCGCATTGCGCGGGATCGCTGGTTCGAGAAGAGCATGTTCAAGGACCTGGGGATTCCAACCCCGGCGTTCGCCGACATTCAGTCGCAAGCCGACCTGGACGCCGCCGTGGCCTCCATCGGCCTGCCTGCCGTGCTGAAAACCCGCACCCTGGGTTACGACGGCAAGGGCCAGAAAGTCCTGCGCAAACCTGAAGACGTTGTCGGCACGTTCGCGGAACTTGGCAGCGTTGCTTGCCTGCTGGAAGGCTTCGTGCCGTTCACCGGCGAAGTCTCGCTGATCGCCGTGCGTGCCCGCGATGGTGAAACCAGGTTCTACCCGCTGGTTCACAACACCCACGACAGCGGCATCCTCAAACTGTCCGTGGCCAGCACCGATCACCCGCTGCAAGCCCTGGCGGAAGACTACTCCAGCCGCGTGCTCAAGCAGCTGGATTATGTCGGCGTGATGGCGTTCGAATTCTTTGAAGTCGACGGTGGCCTCAAGGCCAACGAAATTGCCCCGCGCGTACACAACTCCGGGCACTGGACCACTGAAGGCGCCGAGTGCAGCCAGTTCGAAAACCATCTGCGGGCCGTTGCCGGCCTGCCGCTGGGTTCGACGGCCAAAATCGGTGAGAGCGCGATGCTCAACTTCATCGGCGTTGTACCACCGGTTGAGAAGGTGATCGCGATTGCCGATTGCCATCTGCACCACTACGGCAAGGCGTTCAAGACCGGTCGCAAGGTCGGTCACGCCAACCTGCGCTGTGCGGACCGCGAGACGCTGGCGGCACAGATCCTCAAGGTCGAAGCGCTCATCGCCGAATAGTTTCATGTGGCCGCGGCGGAACCATTCAGGGGCCGCCGTTCTCTCATGGCAGGATGCCAAAGTCTGACTAGGCTTTGGGCATATCCAAATCATTCAGAGGGAAATGCCATGGAAATTATCGGAACCATCTTTGTCGGCTTGATTGTCGGCCTGCTGGCGCGGTTCCTGAAACCGGGCGATGACAGCATGGGCTGGATCATGACCATCCTGCTCGGTATCGGCGGTTCGCTGGCGGCCACTTACGGCGGCCAGGCTCTGGGCATCTACCAGGCCGGCCAAGGCGCAAGTTTCATCGGTGCGCTGGTCGGCGCCGTGGTGTTGCTGGTGATCTACGGCCTGATCAAAAAGAACTGATCCAAAGCGACAAAGCCCCCTCTGCGCCGCACGCAGAGAGGGCTAGAATGCTCGGCGACTTATCACCCTTCCTTTACCGAGCACCTCAATGCGCCGTCTTCTGTTGACTCTCCTTTTTCTGGGCAGTGGTTTGGCCCATGCCGGCGAACTGCCGGAAACCGACTGGCTCGAACTGATGCCCAAGTCGGACCAGAAAGCCCTCGAGGCCATGCCCGAAATCGACCACAACTCCCCTGAAGGCGATGGCACGTTTACCGCCAAGGGTGGCATGAAACAGAGCAAAGGCTTGCCGGCGGTGATGTATTCGACCAAAACCGTGCCGTCGATGAATGACAAGAACATCCGTATCGGTGGTTACCCGGTGCCGCTGGAGTCCGATGCCAAGGGTCGCAGCACGCTGTTCTTCCTCGTGCCGTACCCGGGCGCGTGCATCCACGTGCCGCCACCGCCACCCAATCAGTTGGTGCTGGTGCGTTATCCGAAGGGGCTGAAGCTGGATGACATCTACACACCGCTGTGGGTCACCGGCACGCTGAAGATCGAGACGGTCAACAACGACCTGGCCGACGCGGCGTATGCGCTGGATGCGGCGAAAGTGCGGGTGGTCAAAGAGTCGGATTTGTAAGCATCAGATAAAACCAATCGCGGGCAAGCCTTGCTCCTACAGGGCAGTTCATATCCTGTAGGAGCAAGGCTTGCCCGCGATGCGTTTAAAGTGGTTTGCTGCCGATACTCACGCCCAGTGTGTGAGTGGCTCCCGCAGCCAAGGTCACCACATCATCCATCACATTCGCTGTCTCGATGCACAACATGCGCTGCCAGCCATCGTCGGCCATGTCGCTGAACGCTGCCGCGCGTTCAATCCAAGGATTCCAGATCACTGCGTTGCGCGAGTTTTGGCTGGTCAGCTCGATGCGACGTTCCCAGGCCGGGTCGACGATACTCAGCAGAGGCGGGGTGTCGAGGTAAATGCGATCGGTCTCGCCGGTAAAGCGCAGATCACCGTGCTGTTCCTTGGTTTTCCAGTCTTCCAGCGTTTCGATGTAACTCAGGCCATCCACGCCTTCGACCTGCACGTTGCGCACATCGCTGACCGCGAAATAGCTGTGCAGTGCCTGGCTGAGGGTGACGGTGTCAGTGCCCTGGTTATGGCTGGTCAGGCTGATGTGCAACTGCTCGTCCAGACGGATGCTCAGCTTCAAATCCACCTGGTGTGGCCAGCCGGCAAAGCCGCCTTCAGGGTAGGGCAGCAGGAATTCCACCTTCAGGCTTTCGCCCTCGGTTTCGATGCCGCCCAGTTCCCAATCCATCGCCCGGACAAAGCCGTGGGCCGCGGGCGGCTCGCTGCTGACGCGCATCGCCTGGACGCTCTGCGGGTTGCGTGCAAGGTTACCGAACCACGGCCAGCACACCGGCACGCCGGCGCGGATGCTTTTGCCGGTCTTGAACACAGCCTCGTCGTTGAGCCAGATCAGCGGCGGTTGGCCGGCCAATTGATAACTGAGGATGTGCGCACCTTGCTGGGCAACCAGCAATTCGGCCTGGCCGTGGCGGATACGCCAGCAGTTCAGTTCATCCAGTTTCACGGCTTCAACGTTGGGCGTGTTCATGGGACAACTCTCGATCGGGAACAATGACTGCAATGGACCGCAAAACCGCCGCAGCGTTTAACGCGCGCGGGGCGGAACCGAGCGAGTGCGGCCGCTGCCGTCGATGGCGACGAACACGAACACCGCTTCAGTCACTTTACGCCACTCACTGGACAGCGGGTCGTCGCTCCAGACTTCGACCATCATCTTGATCGAGCTGCGGCCGATTTCCAGGGCCTGGGTATAAAAGGAGAGCTGAGCGCCCACCGCCACTGGAACCAGGAACGCCATACGATCAATCGCAACGGTGGCAACGCGTCCACCAGCAACCTTGCTGGCCATGGCGGTGCCGGCCAAATCCATCTGCGCCACCAGCCAGCCGCCGAAAATATCGCCGAAGCCGTTGGTTTCGCGAGGAAGCGCGGTGATTTGCAGGGCCAGGTCGCCTTGCGGGATTGGATCTTCTTGTTCGAGCTCTATCATGCCGGGGGTGCCTCTGACCCGTGACTCTTCATTGGTACTTCAGGTGAATAGCCGCTTTCAAGAAAAACGATTCAGCCCCGAACATACTACGTTCGTCACGTTTTTCGTAAGGCGCCTAAAGGGAAACTCTGCGAAATCGACTGGTAGAGCCAGCAGCGTCTTCGCACAGCAACCCTTTCAAATTGTTGCCAGATCGCGAGTATATCGGTCGGTAGACTCCGAGACGACCGTCCGGTTCTCATTTTGGCGGTCAAAACCGCACCTCTATGTGCTTTTTCGAACAATTTGCTATCGTGCCGGACCTGTCCAAGCCTCGGCCAGCGTTGTTGAGGTCGCAGATCCGACTATAAGAGAAGCCTTGCCATGACCACAGCGCCTTCGAGCATCGCGCAGCCAGCTCAACCCGCACGACCGTTGACCCGCAATGATTACAAGACTTTATCGCTGTCTGCCCTGGGCGGTGCGCTGGAGTTCTACGACTTCATCATCTTTGTGTTCTTCGCCACGGTGGTCGGCAAACTGTTCTTCCCCGCTGACATGCCCGAGTGGCTGCGTTTGATGCAGACCTTCGGCATTTTCGCCGCCGGCTACCTGGCGCGGCCGTTGGGCGGCATTGTCATGGCGCATTTCGGTGACCTGCTGGGGCGCAAGAAAATGTTCACCCTGAGCATTTTCATGATGGCGGTACCGACCCTGATCATGGGGCTGCTGCCGACTTATGCGCAGATTGGTCTGTGGGCACCGATCCTGTTGCTGCTGATGCGGGTCATTCAGGGCGCGGCGATTGGTGGTGAAGTGCCAGGCGCGTGGGTATTTGTTTCCGAACACGTACCGCAGCGCCATATCGGTTACGCCTGCGGCACCCTGACCAGCGGCCTGACGGCGGGCATTTTGCTGGGCTCCCTGGTCGCCACGGCCATCAACAGCATTTATACCCCGGGCGAAGTGGCCGATTACGCCTGGCGGATCCCGTTCCTGCTGGGCGGTGTGTTTGGCCTGTTCTCGGTGTACCTGCGCCGCTGGCTGCACGAGACCCCGGTATTCGCCGAGCTGCAATTGCGCAAGGCGCTCGCCGAAGAAGTGCCGCTGCGGGCAGTGTTGCGCGACCATCGCGGGGCGATCCTGATCTCCATGCTGCTGACCTGGCTGCTGTCCGCCGGCATCATCGTGGTCATCCTCATGACCCCGACCGTGCTGCAGACCGTCTACCACTTCGCGCCGACCACTGCATTGCAAGCCAATAGCGTGGCGATCGTGTTCCTGAGCCTTGGGTGTGTGGCGTCTGGCGCCTTGGCTGACCGCTTCGGCGCAGGCCGGGTGTTTGTGTTTGGCAGCGCCTTGCTGCTGATGAGTTCGTGGACCTTCTATCACAGCCTGTTCAATCATCCGGACTGGTTGTTCCCGATGTATGCCCTGACGGGTCTGCTGGTCGGCACCATCGGCGCGGTGCCGTATGTGATGGTCAAAGCCTTCCCGGCGGTGGTGCGCTTCAGCGGGCTGTCGTTCTCGTACAACCTGGCCTATGCCATCTTCGGCGGCCTGACGCCAATGGTGGTGACCCTGCTGCTGAAGGAAAGCCCGATGGGGCCGGCCTATTATGTGGCGATCATTTGCGGGGTCGGGATTCTGGTGGGTGCTTACCTCTGGAAAAGGGGGCGCTAACCATCTCCCTCAAGGCTTTCGCCAGCGCGAAAGCCTTGCCTCACACTCGCCTGACGGTAATCGTGCTCCGCGCATGAGCATGTCCTCTAAAGCATCCGCAGCCTGTTGCAATCCAACAACCTGATGGTTAACCATCAGGTCCAGCAGCCAAAGTGCACCGTGTACCTGTAGCCCATCCTTTCGTGCCTGTTTCCTAAGTTTGCCGTCCCCCGTCAATAACGGACGACCTGTTTGCTGAGCAAGTAGATAACAGGAAACGTCTGCCAGAGAACTGTTGCTATGTTCGATTTTAAGACCGAACAGCCGTGCCACTTCCGGACCCTCGAATGATTCGACAATTAACCCGTGGGCAAGCAATTCGTCATGCGGAAAATCTTCGAGTTCGTGCAGTACGAAATCTGTGCAGCAAAGCGTGAACGGCAGACTGAACATCTGTTCCAGCAGCCCTGCATTTCTGAAATCGATCCAGATATTCGTATCGCTGATGTAGATCAGAGTCATGCACTCTCCAGTGAGCCCAGGAAATTGGGATCTAAAGCGCTCACTGGTTTGCGTAGAAGTTCAGCTGCACGGGATTTGGTGATCAATCCTTCGGCCAATCCCCAAAACACCAACGACTCAAAACGTTGTGGGGGTTTACACGGCAATGGCTCTGGCTCGGCCTTGCGCCAGCCGTTCGAGCTGAACTGAATGGTGAGGGATTTGTAACCGCCGTCGCTGAGAAGATTTAAATCCTTGAGGCGCCGCAGCGCTGCGTGCATCGAAATTCCGTATTGGCGCTTGGCGATTAGCAGTTCCCGGGGATGAACCCTGGAGCGAGGGTGATTACCAAAGTCACTGGTGACACCTTTGGCCGGATAGAGGAAGGCACCCGCGAAACGATGGCAGCAGTTTTCCTTTTCTCTTTCGGGCATTTCTTCGGGTAACTGCATGACCCAATGACCCAGCTCATGGGCCGCGGTGAAGCGTATGCGTTCGCCGGGGCGCTCCGAGTTGAGTGCGATCAAGACATGACGACCGTCACCGGTTGCGGCGCAGGCCCCATCAAAGTCATTTGGCCCCATGAGCATTGCTACCTTGATGCTGTGCTCTTCCAGTTGCTCGGTAAGATTGGAGATGGGATCACTGCCGATTTTCCAGAATTCACGCAGTTGCTCGGCCGCGCGTTCAGCTTCCTCTATAGAGGAAACCGGTAGCATTTGCGCTGGGGTGGTCGGAGTCTGGATGTCCGCCGGGTCGAAGCAATCCTCTAGAGCGATGTAGCGCTCGAGATGCTCACGAATCTGTTCTTCAACTTGAACCTGACGGTACTTCGGCATTTTCGCCAGTTTGCGAAACTCTAACGGTGCAAGCGGCACAGCCTCCGCCCGGAAAAAGTACTCTGGACTGACCTCCAATACTTTTGCCATTTGTAACAGGCGTGCGGAGTTTGGAGTGCTTGCCCCTTTCTCGTATTTGCTGATGCCTTGCTTGGTGATATCGCCAAGCTTGAGCGCTAAAGCCTCTAGAGACATGCCTCGTAGTAGGCGAGCGCGGCGGATTCGGTCGTTAATCATGGGTTCCTCTCGTGGTTGACAAGGCTATCTCTTGGTTATGATTTGTCAACCTGCGCTGCGAGACTGGATGTATCGGGCACTCGAATGCTGGCCTTTCATCCAATTGTCATATTTCAGCCATAGAGTGTTCACACGGCCTGCTGATACTTGGCCCCGACTAACAACTCTATCTGCTAGGAGTAAGGCATGAAACTGAAGCGTTTGATGGCGGCAATGACTTTTGTCGCTGCTGGCGTTGCGACTGCCAACGCGTTCGCCGCTGTTGACCCGTCGATCCCGAGCTACACCAAGACCACTGGTGTGTCGGGCAACCTGTCCAGCGTCGGCTCCGATACCCTGGCCAACCTCATGACCCTGTGGGCTGAGAACTACAAGAAAGAATACCCGAACGTAAACATCCAGATTCAGGCCGCTGGCTCCGCCACCGCGCCACCTGCGCTGACCGAAGGCACCTCTAACCTGGGCCCGATGAGCCGCAAGATGAAGGACACCGAACTGGCTGCCTTCGAGCAGAAGTACGGCTACAAGCCAACCGCTATCCCGGTTGCCGTGGACGCCCTGGCGGTGTTCGTGCACAAGGACAACCCGATCCAGCACCTGACCATGGAACAAGTCGACGCGATCTTCTCGTCCACTCGTCTGTGCGGCGCTAAAACCGACGTGAAAACCTGGGGCGACCTGGGTGTGACCGGCGACCTGGCCAACAAGCCGGTTCAACTGTTCGGTCGTAACTCGGTATCCGGCACCTACGGCTACTTTAAAGAAGAAGCCCTGTGCAAAGGCGACTACAAGCCAAACGTGAACGAACAACCAGGTTCGGCTTCGGTCGTACAGTCGATCAGCTCCTCGCTGAACGGCATCGGTTACTCGGGCATCGGCTACAAAACTGCTTCCGTGAAGACTGTGGCCCTGGCCAAGAAAGGCAGCACTGACTTCATCGAAGACACCGAAGAAAACGCACTGAACGGCAAATACCCGCTGTCGCGTTTCCTCTACGTTTACGTCAACAAAGCTCCGAACAAGCCTCTGGCCCCGCTGGAAGCCGAGTTCGTGAAACTGGTTCTGTCCAAACAGGGCCAGGAAGTTGTCGTGAAAGACGGTTACATCCCACTGCCAGCCAAAGTCGCAGCCAAAGCTCTGGCTGACCTGGGTCTGTCGGAAGGCGGCGCTGAAGTCGCAAAAAAGTAACACCCTGATCCGGGGCTAGCCCCGGATCTGTAGGAGCAAGGCTTGCCCGCGATGGCGTCGACACATTCAGCAATGATGTGACTGGAAAGACCGCTATCGCGAGCAAGCTCTGCTCCTACAACGGCTCAGGGTTACCACGCAGGTGACCCGGCCCCCCCCCAAATTCCCGGTCTGCTGCCAGTTCCCACAGGCAGCGGATTTGTCGCGTCACTGCGCTGTCATCTTTCTGTCATACAGGATCGCTAGGGTGTGCGAATGAATGATCTGGCCAATTCCACCATGACTAATAATCCCCCCAAGCGAATTGATTTCAATACGCCTGAGTTGCAACGCAAGCGTCGCATTCGCGCGCTCAAAGATCGCCTGACACGTTGGTACGTCCTGATTGGCGGCCTCGCTGTCCTCGGCGCGATCACGCTGATTTTCTTCTTCCTTGGCTACGTCGTCTTGCCCCTGTTCCAGGGTGCCAACCTGACGACCAAGGACGCCATCACGCCTGCCTGGATGCAAGATGCCGGCAAGCCGTTGATGATCTCCCTCGAAGAACAGAACCAGGTCGCCATGCGGGTTTCCGACAAGGGCCAGGCACTGTTCTTTGATATCGACAATGGCGCTGAACTCAAGCGCGTCGATCTGCCGATCCCGGCCGGTGTCAGCGTAACGTCCATCGGTGAAGACCAGCCAGGTCACCCGTTGGTCGCCGTGGGCCTGTCCGACGGTAAGGCACTGGTGTTCCGTCACACCTATAAAGTCAGCTACCCGGATGGCAAGAAAACCATCACGCCAGCGGTTGAATACCCGTACGGCGAGACGCCGATTGCACTGAACGAAGCCGGTGGCGCGCTGGAACACATCAGCCTCAACGCCAACGATTCGACGCTGATGCTGGTGGGCGCAACCGGTTCGCAACTCAATGTTTTGTCGCTGACCAGCGAAGAAAACATGATGACCGGCGAAATCACCAACGAGCAGAAACGCATCGACCTGCCGCAGATGAACGAGCCGGTGAAGAACATCTTCGTCGACCCGCGCCAGCAGTGGCTGTACGTGATCAACGGGCGTGCCCAGGCCGACGTGTTCAGCCTGCGCGACAAGAGCCTCAACGGTCGCTACAAGTTGCTTGAAGACGGTGAAGCGCAAATCACTGCCAGTACTCAACTGGTGGGCGGTATTTCGCTGATCCTCGGCGACTCCAAAGGTGGTCTGGCCCAGTGGTTCATGGCGCGCGACCCCGATGGCGAGCTGCGTCTGAAGCAGATCCGTACTTTCCAGATGGGCACCACGCCTATCGTTGAAATCAGCGCTGAAGAGCGTCGCAAAGGCTTCGTTGCCCTCGACGCCTCCGGCAAGCTCGGCGTGTTCCACAGTACCGCCCACCGTACGTTGCTGGTGGACCAGGTCGTGGAAGGCCAAGGCCTTTTCGGTCTGTCGCCGCGCGCCAACCGCATCATCGTCGAAGAGGGCGGCAAGATTCAGCCGCTGTTGCTCGACAACCCTCACCCGGAAGTATCGTGGAGCGCGTTGTGGAGCAAGGTCTGGTACGAGAACTACGACGAACCTAAATACGTCTGGCAATCGACCGCCGCCAACACTGACTTCGAACCGAAGATGAGCTTGTCTCCGTTGACCTTCGGTACTTTGAAGGCCGCGTTTTACGCGATGCTGTTGGCCGCACCACTGGCCGTCGCCGCCGCGATCTACACCGCGTACTTCATGGCACCAAGCCTGCGTCGCAAGGTCAAGCCGGTGATCGAGCTGATGGAAGCGATGCCGACAGTGATCCTCGGTTTCTTCGCCGGCCTGTTCCTCGCACCGTATGTAGAAGGGCATTTGCCGGGCATCTTCAGCCTGCTGATGCTCCTGCCGATCGGCATTCTGGTGGCGGGCTTCGTCTTCAGCCGCCTGCCTGAGTCGATCCGCCTGAAAGTGCCGGACGGCTGGGAAAGCGCGATTCTGATCCCGGTGATCCTGTTTGTGGGCTGGCTCTCGCTGTACATGAGCCCGTACATGGAAACCTGGTTCTTCGGCGGCGACATGCGCATGTGGATCTCCCACGACCTGGGCATCACCTACGACCAGCGCAACGCACTGGTGGTCGGCCTGGCCATGGGCTTCGCGGTCATCCCGAACATCTACTCCATCGCCGAAGACGCCGTGTTCAGCGTGCCTCGCGGGTTGACCCTCGGCTCCCTGGCCCTCGGTGCTACGCCGTGGCAGACCATGACTCGCGTGGTGATCCTCACCGCCAGCCCGGGTATTTTCTCGGCGCTGATGATCGGCATGGGGCGTGCGGTCGGTGAAACCATGATCGTGTTGATGGCCACCGGTAACACCCCGGTCATGGAAATGAACCTGTTCGAAGGTCTGCGCACACTGGCCGCCAACGTCGCGGTGGAAATGCCGGAGTCGGAAGTCGGCGGCAGCCACTACCGCGTGCTGTTCCTCTCGGCGCTGGTGCTGCTGTTGTTCACCTTCGTCATGAACACCCTCGCAGAACTGATTCGTCAGCGTCTGCGCAAGAAATACTCGTCGCTTTAAGCAAAGGTAGAAGTCTGTGAAACAGAACTCCCTGAATGGATGGTTCAAGAGCGGCGCCCCCGGCGTCTGGATCAGCGGTGGCGCGGTGTCCATCGCTGTCATCATGACCATTGGCCTGCTGGCCGTGATTGCCGTGCGCGGTCTGGGGCACTTCTGGCCGGCGGACCTGATCCACGCCAGCTACGACGTACCGGGCCAGGCCAATCACCTGGTCATTGGTGAAGTGGTACAGAAGGAAGAAGTCCCACGCGAGCGCCTGAAAAGTGCTGGCCTGCCGGTGCCCGATCAGGGCCCGGAGTTCATGACGCGGGAGCTGATCAAGGTCGGCAACCGTGACTTGAACGGCAACGACTTCACCTGGGTCGTCGGCGAGTGGCTGACCAATCAGAAGACGCCGCCTGAGCTGATGACCATCGAGCGTCGCGAGTGGGGCAACTTCTACGGTTACCTGGTCAACGTCAAACAAGACGGCAAAGTCATCGCTGAAGGCGAAGCGGGCTGGCCTGAGCTGCAAGCGCGTGTTGATCGCGTGAATAAACTCGCGGCACAGCTCAAGACCCTGGAAAAGGTCGACATCGGCGCGATCAACTCGGGTCTGGAACGCATTCGTTTGCACGGTCGCAAACTGGAACTGGCCGGCAAGCTGGACGCCGCTGCGCAAGCCGACATGGACGCCGAGCGCGCTGAGCTCAATGCACGTTATCAAGACATTGAAGCCCGTCTGAATGACTTGCACGCCCAGTTCAACCGCGACAGCCTCACCGCCCGCGACGCGAACGGCAAGGAAATCGAAATCAGCATCGGCAAAGTGGTTCACGCCTACCAGCCGAACGCCATGAGCACTACCACCAAAATTGGCTTCTACTTCAGCAAGGTCTGGGAATTCCTGTCCGACGACCCACGTGAAKCGAACACCGAAGGCGGGATTTTCCCGGCGATTTTCGGCACCGTGATGATGACATTGATCATGGCGATGATCGTGACGCCGTTCGGCGTACTGGCGGCGGTTTACCTGCGTGAATACGCCAAGCAGAACACATTGACCCGGATTATCCGGATCGCCGTGAACAACCTGGCCGGTGTACCGGCGATCGTCTACGGTGTGTTCGGCCTGGGCTTCTTCGTCTATGTGCTGGGTGGCTCGGTTGACCGGCTGTTCTTCCCTGAAGCCTTGCCGGCACCCACCTTCGGTACGCCGGGCCTGCTGTGGGCCTCGCTGACCCTGGCGTTGCTGGCGGTGCCAGTGGTGATCGTGGCCACCGAAGAAGGCCTGGCGCGAATCCCTCGCACTGTGCGTGAGGGCTCGTTGGCCCTTGGCGCAACCAAGGCAGAAACCTTGTGGAAGATCGTGCTGCCGATGGCCAGCCCGGCGATGATGACCGGCATGATCCTCGCCGTGGCACGCGCCGCCGGTGAAGTGGCGCCGCTGATGCTGGTCGGTGTGGTGAAACTGGCACCGTCGCTGCCACTGGATGGCAACTATCCGTACCTGCACCTGGACCAGAAGATCATGCACCTGGGCTTCCATATTTATGACGTCGGCTTCCAGAGCCCGAACGTCGAAGCCGCGCGGCCGCTGGTGTACGCCACGGCGCTGCTGCTGGTGCTGGTGATCGCGACATTGAACCTGTCGGCGGTGTACATCCGTAACCACCTGCGCGAGAAATACAAAGCGCTGGACAGCTAATACCGCCGCTCCCTGTAGGAGCACAGCTTGCTGGCGATGGCGATCTCGAAAACGCCATCGCGGGCCAGCCTTGCTCCTACAAGACGGCAACACCGCTGGCCCATCATGTGAGGCCAGCGGCCAACCGAACCGAATTTGTTAGCACAGGGAGCCTCCCATGCAGCACGAAGCACACACCCACGGCATAAACATGTCGGCACTGGGTCGCGACAAACAGAGCCTGAACCTCGAGCAGGAAACCGTGGCCATTGAAGTGCCGGGCCTGAGCCTGTTCTACGGCGAAAAACAAGCGCTGTACGACGTCAGCATGAACATCCCGAAACAGCGCGTGACCGCCTTCATCGGTCCGTCCGGCTGCGGCAAGTCCACGCTGCTGCGTACCTTCAACCGCATGAACGATCTGGTTGACGGTTGCCGTGTCGAAGGCGCGATCAACCTCTACGGCAGCAACATCTACCGTAAAGGCGAAGACGTGGCCGAGCTGCGTCGCCGTGTCGGCATGGTGTTCCAGAAGCCGAACCCGTTCCCGAAAACCATCTACGAAAACGTGGTTTACGGCTTGCGCATCCAGGGCATCAACAAGAAGCGTGTACTCGACGAAGCCGTCGAGTGGGCATTGAAAGGCGCTGCCCTGTGGGACGAAGTCAAAGACCGTCTGCACGAGTCGGCACTTGGCCTGTCCGGTGGTCAGCAACAACGTCTGGTCATCGCTCGCACCATCGCCGTGGAACCGGAAGTGCTGCTGCTCGATGAACCGTGCTCGGCACTCGACCCGATCTCCACGCTGAAAGTCGAAGAGCTGATCTACGAACTGAAATCGAAATTCACCATCGTGATCGTGACCCACAACATGCAGCAAGCCGCGCGGGTTTCCGACTACACGGCGTTCATGTACATGGGCAAACTGGTGGAATTCGGCGACACCGATACTCTGTTCACCAATCCGGCGAAGAAGCAGACCGAAGACTACATCACCGGTCGTTACGGCTAGGAAGCCTGTGGTTGCTCACTGAACTGACGCTGCGGCCCACCGCACCTTACCGGACGCTCCAAGGACGCCAACATGATTAGTAAAGAAGGCCTTACCCACCACATTTCCGCGCAGTTCAACGCCGAGCTTGAGGAAGTGCGCAGCCACCTCCTGGCCATGGGCGGGCTGGTGGAAAAGCAGGTCAACGACGCGGTCACCGCGCTGATCGAAGCCGACTCCGGTCTGGCCCAGCAGGTTCGCGAGATCGACGACCAGATCAACCAGATGGAACGCAACATCGACGAAGAATGCCTGCGCATTCTGGCCCGTCGTCAGCCGGCGGCGTCTGACTTGCGCCTGATCATCAGCATCTCCAAATCGGTGATCGACCTGGAGCGCATCGGCGACGAAGCGACCAAAATCGCCCGTCGTGCCATCCAATTGTGCGAAGAAGGTGAAGCGCCGCGCGGTTACGTCGAGGTTCGTCACATCGGCGACCAGGTGCGCAACATGGTTCGCGACGCACTGGACGCGTTTGCCCGCTTCGACGCCGACCTGGCGTTGTCGGTGGCGCAGTACGACAAGATCATCGACCGCGAATACAAGACCGCCCTGCGTGAGCTGGCGACCTACATGATGGAAGACCCACGCTCTATCTCGCGGGTCTTGAGCATCATTTGGGTGTTGCGTTCGCTGGAGCGGATCGGCGACCACGCGCGCAACATTTCGGAATTGGTGATCTACCTGG
>NZ_JBFUBK010000113.1:0-20013 GCF_056405815.1 Pseudomonas sp. P1_F1_2
ACCGCGGTGATGCCATCGCGGGCAAGCCCGGCTCCTACAGGAACTCGTACCTCCCCTATTTCAGGAAATCGCAGCAGTGCCGCGTCGCATCAGCAGAGCGCTTCAGCCGCTCAGTGTTTTGGCTTTAACCCTGGCAATCAGTGGCTGCATCGGTACCGCAGGGATCGCCCCGCAGGGCAAGGCACTGGAGGCCGATTCATTGGCCACCGACGCAGCCATCCAGAGCGCCGCACAAGACGCGCACTGGCCCACCGCACAATGGTGGCAGGCTTATGGCGACCCGCAACTGAACCGCTGGATCGACCGCGCCGTGCAAGGCAGCCCGACCATGGCCATGGCCGCCGCACGGGTGCGCCAGGCCAAATCCATGGCCGGCATCGCCGAATCCGCCGAGTCGTTGCAGATCAATGGCGAATCCACCCTCAAGCGCCACAACTGGCCGACCGATCAGTTCTACGGGCCGGGTGAGCTGGCCAACACCACCACTTGGGATAACAACGCCGCCCTGGGTTTCAGCTATGCGCTGGACCTCTGGGGTCGCGAAAGCAATGCCACGGAACGCGCCGTGGACATGGCGCACATGAGCGCCGCCGAAGCGCGCCTGGCGCAGCTCGAATTGCAGAACAACATCGTGCGTGCCTACATCGAGCTGTCGTTGCATTACGCGCAGCGCGACATCGTCGAAGCGACCCTGAAACAGCAACAACAGATTCTCGACCTGGCGCAAAAGCGCCTGAACGGTGGCATCGGCACGCATTTCGAAGTCAGCCAGGCGCAAACGCCGCTGCCGGAAACCCATCGGCAGATTGATGCGCTGGACGAAGAAATCGCCCTCAGCCGCAACCAGCTCGCGGCATTGGCTGGCTTCGGTCCGGGGGAGGGTGCGCAATTGCAGCGGCCGACATTGTCGTTGGGCACGGCGCTGAAATTGCCGTCGGCGTTGCCCGCGCAATTGCTCGGTCAACGCCCGGATGTGGTCGCCAGTCGCTGGCAAGTGGCCGCGCAAGCGCGGGGCATTGATGTCGCGCACGCCGGTTTTTATCCCAACGTCGATCTGGTTGGCAGCCTCGGCTACATGGCCACGGGCGGCGGGGCGCTGGAGTTTTTGRCCGGCAAGAAACTCAACTACAGCGTCGGCCCGGCGATTTCGTTGCCGATTTTCGATGGCGGGCGTTTGCGTTCGGAGTTGGGTGAAGCCTCGGCCGGGTATGACATCGCCGTGGCCAAGTACAACCAGACGCTGGTCAATGCGCTGAAAAACATTTCTGACCAGTTGATCCGCCGCGAGTCCATGGACAAGCAGCAGGCCTTCGCCGCCGAGTCGGTAGCCACCGCGCAGAAGACCTATGACATCGCGATGATCGCCTACCAGCGCGGGCTCACCGATTACCTCAACGTGCTCAATGCCCAGACGCTGTTGTTCAAGCAGCAGCAGGTTCAGCAACAGGTTCAGGCGGCGCGGTTGAGTGCTCATGCAGAACTGGTGACGGCGCTCGGTGGAGGATTGGGGGCGGGCAATGATGTGCCAACCGCCGTACAAACCCAGGCACCAAAGACCCCGGCCCTGCTTCAGAGCCTCACAAATTGAACACGGACCCTGTGGGAGCGAGCTTGCTCGCGATGAGGCCGTGTCAGTCAATGCATGTGTCGCCTGACACTCCGCCATCGCGAGCAAGCTCGCTCCCACAGGTTCTGCGTCTTAATCGAATCTCACTGAGCAGGATTTCATGACGCCCTTGCCCGCACCCTTGCGCTGGCTGTATTCCCTTGAATGGCGCCGGGGGTTCTTTGATTGGGCGCGCAGTGATGGCGTGACCTGGGTCTACATTTTCAAGGTGCTGTTCGCCGCATTCCTGACGCTGTGGCTGGCGATGCGTCTGGAATTGCCGCAACCGCGCACGGCGATGATCACGGTGTTTATCGTGATGCAGCCGCAGAGCGGGCAGGTGTTTGCCAAGAGTTTTTACCGCTTTCTCGGCACGTTGACCGGGTCGGCGGTGATGGTCGCGCTGATTGCCTTGTTCGCGCAGAACACTGAGCTGTTCCTCGGCTCGCTGGCGATTTGGGTGGGTATTTGCTCGGCCGGCGCGGCGCGGTATCGCAACTTTCGCGCCTACGGTTTTGTCCTCGCCGGGTACACCGCCGCAATGGTCGGTTTGCCTGCCTTGGCACACCCGGACGGCGCCTTCATGGCGGCAGTCTGGCGAGTGTTGGAGATATCCCTCGGCATTCTCTGCTCGACACTGGTCAGCGCCGCCATCCTGCCGCAAACCGCCAGCGCGGCGATGCGCAACGCTTTGTATCAGCGCTTCGGCGTGTTCGCCTTGTTCGTCACCGATGGCTTGCGCGGTCGCAGTCAACGGGAGGCTTTTGAGGCCAGCAACGTGCGCTTCATCGCCGAGGCGGTCGGGCTGGAAGGGCTGCGCAGCGTCACCGTGTTTGAAGACCCGCACATGCGTCGACGCAACGGTCGGCTCAATCGCTTGAACAGCGAGTTCATGGGCATCACCACCCGGTTCAATGCCTTGCATCAGTTGCTCGAACGCTTGCGCAGCAGTGGTGCCGACCCCGTGGTCGCGGCGATCAAACCGGGGTTGCAGGACTTGGCGGAAGTGCTCGACGGCTTCAGTGGCCGGGCCTTGACCCATGCAGACGCGGCCCGCCTGGTCGCCGAGTTGAGCGCTTACAAAGAGGGTTTGCCGGCCCGGGTGCGCAACTTGCGTGCGCACTTTCAGGAGACCCGGCCGAGCGACGCCGAGTTGCTGGATTTCCACACCGCGTACGAGTTGCTCTACCGCTTCGTCGATGACCTGCACAGTTATGCACAGACCCACGCCTCGCTGGCTGAACATAGCCATGAGCGGGAGCAATGGGATGAGCCGTTCACCCCGCAAACCAACTGGATGGCGTCCGCCGCTTCGGGGATTCGCGCGGCGTTCATTCTGGTGGTGCTCGGCAGTTACTGGGTGGCCACGGCCTGGCCGAGTGGCGCGACCATGACCCTGATAGCCGCCGCCACCGTGGGGCTTTCTGCGGCGACACCCAACCCTAAGCGCATGGCGTTTCAGATGGCGTGCGGGACGCTGCTCGGGGCGTTGATCGGCTTCGTCGAGATGTTTTTCATCTTCCCGTGGATCGACGGTTTCCCGTTGCTGTGCGTGATGCTCGCGCCGGTGATCGTGCTCGGTTCGTTCCTCACGTCGCGACCGCAATACGCCGGTGTCGGCCTCGGTTTGTTGATCTTCTTCAGCACCGGTTCAGTGCCGGACAACCTCACGGTCTACAACCCGTACACCTTCATCAACGATTACATCGCCATGGTGCTCGGCATGC
Organism: Pseudomonas sp. P1_F1_2; assembly: GCF_056405815.1. Classification (NCBI taxonomy): domain Bacteria; kingdom Pseudomonadati; phylum Pseudomonadota; class Gammaproteobacteria; order Pseudomonadales; family Pseudomonadaceae; genus Pseudomonas; species Pseudomonas sp. P1_F1_2. The sequence goes on from NZ_JBFUBK010000113.1 coordinate 3,334, forward strand.
TGGTGTGCGCGGCCGCGGGGGCAATCATTTTGCCGCCTAACAGCCGCTGGTTGTGGCGTCGGCTGGAGCAGGATTTGCGCGGGCAAGTGGTGTACGCCATCAGCGGCAAACTCAAGGGGCTGGCGTCGAGTTTTGAAAGCCGCACGCGGGACTTGCTGCACCAGGCTTACGGCCTCGCGGCGGGTCAGCCGCAAGTCCAAAGCGACTTGTTGCGCTGGATGTTCGTGGTGCTGGAGGTGGGGCACGCGATCATCGAATTGCGCAAGGAACAGGCGATTCTGCCGGTGCACCCGGCCTATGCCGAAACGCAGCCGTGGCGCCAGGCCATCCGGGTGATGGGCCGTTCGCTGGTGCGGCTGTTCTTGCAACCGAGCCAGAGCAACCTGGAGCGCAGCCTGATCGCGGTCGACCATGCGATCAGTCGCGTGCAAGCCACGGATGAGCCTTTCGCGCCGCACTTCGACACCTCGGCCCTACGCCGGGTGAAGAGTTACCTGCACTTCATTCGTACGTCGTTGCTGGACCCGCAGTCACCGCTCGCGGGCTTCACGAAAACCGAGCCCAAAGGACTTGAACATGCCTCGTGAGATCGCCTTCCACGGCGTGTACATGCCGACCATGACCCTGATGTTTTTCATTGCTGCGGCACTGGCCTGGGCGCTGGACCGATTCTTGTCCGGGTTCGATCTGTACCGCTTCTTCTGGCACCCGGCGCTGCTGCGCCTGAGCCTGTTTACCTGTCTGTTTGGCGCCCTGGCGCTGACTGTCTATCACTGACCCTCTATCACTGAAGAAGGCCCTGATGAAAAAGCTTTTCAGCCTGCTCGCCACCTTGCTGGTGCTAGCCCTCGCGCTATGGATCGGCCGGACCTTGTGGGAGCACTACATGAACACCCCCTGGACCCGCGATGGCCGGGTGCGCGCCGACATCATCAACGTCGCCGCCGACGTCACCGGTGAAGTGGTGGACGTGCCGGTGCGCGACAACCAGTTAGTGAAGAAGGGCGATTTGCTGATGCAGATCGACCCCGAGCACTATCGCATCGCGGTCAAGCAGGCGCAGTCGCTGGTTGCTTCACGCAAGTCGACCTGGGAGATGCGCAAGGTCAATGCCCATCGCCGCGCCGACATGGACAACCTGGTGATCTCCAAGGAAAACCGCGACGACGCCAGCAATATCGCCGACTCGGCACTGGCCGATTATCAACACGCGCAGGCACAACTCGAAGCCGCCGAACTCAACCTCAAGCGCACCGAAGTGCGGGCGGCGGTGGACGGCTACGTGACCAACCTCAACGTGCATCGCGGCGACTATGCGCGCATCGGCGAAGCGAAAATGGCCGTGGTCGATATGAACTCGTTCTGGGTGTACGGCTTTTTCGAAGAAACCAAGTTGCCGCACGTTCGCGTGGGCGATAAGGCCGACATGCAGTTGATGAGCGGTGAAGTGCTCAAGGGGCACGTGGAGAGTATTTCTCGCGGTATCTATGACCGCGACAACCCGGAGAGTCGCGAGCTGATTGCCGATGTGAACCCGACGTTCAACTGGGTGCGCCTGGCACAGCGGGTGCCGGTGCGGATTCACATTGATGAAGTGCCGGACGGGGTGTTGTTGGCGGCGGGGATTACGTGCACGGTGGTGGTCACGCCATCCCCGCTGCCGTTATAGCAACCGGTACATCAATGATTCAGCCTAGGTAACGGCGCAGCGAGCCTATCGACCCCCCTATCCCGCCGACATTTGCTGCCCAAAGAATCTTGCTATCGGGGCGGCTCACCACAAAGGCTGATCTGACACCCGTGTCCCTAATCAATACGGCGCCGTCCGTTCCGAACTCGGTATCGGGGCTGCCGTTGCTCAGCCAGCGTGAAAGGAATGGGCGTCCCGCTGACGAGAGCACCAGTTTTCCATCAGGTTGCATGTAACCGTCGGACCAGGAGGTCTCTGTTTCTGACGTATATTTCGTAATTAGTGGTTTGCCATCATTGAAGTCGAGGTCTTCCAGCCCCTCTTTTGTTATGCCGACCATCATTCCCTGGCTGACCGTACCGGGTTCATCCTCACCAGCCTTACCTGTGGCGACAAATCCGCGGGGTGTGGACAACAGGTTGTTGAACTGGGTCCAGAGACCGCCTACGGGTACGGTGTGGTAACCCGGTGAGTTTCGACGGCCAAAAGTCTTGTCGAGCGTGCCGTCGTTATGGAAGCGTGCAATGACTGCTGTTCCTAATCCGGGTTGAAAACAAATATGACCCACCACCACAATTTTTCCGCCGGCTTGCGCGAGGCAGGCTTTCAGGCCGGTGGCTGCGTCCGGGTCTTGCCCTTTGATCTCCAGGCGGCCGTTACCGTTGAAGGTTGTATCGAGTGTGCCATTGGTATGCAGCCGATAAAGTATGCCAGTGGTTTTGTAAGCGTTGCCCCATTCATGATACTCGGTGCAGATGAGTAGCTTGCCATCTGCTTGCTGGGTGACATTGGCGTAGCGGGACATGTAAATTTCGGTTGAGCTATTTTCGATAACGAGATGGCCTGTGCCTTCTCCTCCGAAAGTCGTGTCCAGCTTATAGTCCTCGGTGTAACAGGCCATGGCCAAGTGGGGAATTGACGTTCCCCCCTCGTTTATACCGACGCTACCGAGCATAAACAGGCGTCCGTCCTCAAGGCGCAGCAGCCGGCCACCCTTGCTGGATTCCTTAGGCCTGAAATTGTCGGTAATGACTCCATCAACACCAAAATCTTTATCAAGTATCCCATCAGGAGACAGCCGCGCCAGTCCGTACGAAGGTGGAGCCCCAAACCCAATCAATGGGTTTATTGACACTCCCAGGCCTACCAGGATCTTGTTGTCCGGGAGGATCAGAACGCCTTGGAGAAGGCGGTCAGTACCAATATAGGTCGGTAGAATACTCAGCGAGACTTCACCGTCAGTACCGAAAGTCGTGTCGAGGTCGCCTGCGCGGCGTGTCGAGTTTTTTGGATTCATAACAACCTCTGCATGGTTAACGTGATGTTCACCGGCAGATGCGTGTTACTCGAAAAGGCTTGCGAGGTGCAGGCAGTCATTTCCCGGTAAGCGGCAGCCTGTGCGAGGAGCTACAATGCGTCTACTGTCAGAAGTAACAGGTAGTCGCGGATTTCAGACGAGCGGGCAATGTGTTCAGCCTTGGATAAAAGTCTCATGCAAATGCCGCCAGACCAGCCGACCATCGGCCTGTTTCTCAAACACCACCGTCGAGCGCCGATCCGAATGCAGCCCGGTGGCATCGGTCTGCTGCTCGCGATAACTCACGGTCGCGCCACCGTCATGCAGGGCGACACCGCGCAATTCACTAAGCTGAATCCTGAACCCGAGTTTCTTGCCGCCCGCCAATTGAAACAACTCCCTCAATGCCTCGAAATCCAGCACCCGGCCCAACGGCGAGACCATGGAGAACTGTGGTGAAAATCGGGTCAGCAAGTGCTCCAGCGCAGTCGGGTCTTGTTCTTCGGCCAGCCATTGTTCGATGGCGATGTGGGCCTGGATGACTTCGTCGAAGTAGTCGGTGTAATCGGTCATCATGTTTCCTGAATTTTTTCTGTGTTAGTTCTGACGCCATCGCGAGCAGGCTCACTCCTACAAGGTTCTGTTGGGTGGCATAAATAGCATTCACACCCAAGATCCCTGTAGGAGCGGGCTTGCCCGCGATGGTGTCGACTCGGTCTCAGAGTTGCCCGCGCAACCCAAACCGCTTCATCAATCCCGCTTCCAGCAAGCCCTTGGGCAGCAACCCCGCCAGCAACGGCAACGCCCGGCTGCCATTGCCCAGGCGAATCAAGCGTGGTGGTTTGCTCTGCTGAACAGCCTTGAGCACCCCTTCGGCAAACGCCCTGGCCGGTGTTGGATTGTCCTGCGATGCCTTGGCCCGTGCGCGAATGCCTTCGCGCAATGGAAACCACGGCGATTGTTCGGTGATTAACTGTTCCGCCTCGTGGCCGGCATTTTTGGCGAAGCTGGATTCGATGGCGCCCGGCTGGACCTCCATCACGCGCACACCGAACGGCGCCAATTCCATGCGCAGCGCATCGCTCAACGCATGAACGGCGGCTTTCGAAGCACAGTAGGCGCCCGCGAACGGCGTGACCAGGATTCCTGAAACGCTGCCGATGTTCACCACCAGGCCCTTGGCGCGACGCAACACCGGGAACAGTGCGCGGGTGACACCGACGATGGCAAACACATTGGTTTCGAACTGGCGCTGCATCGCCGGCACACCGCCGTCGAGCAGCGGCCCCATCGCGCCGAAACCGGCGTTGTTGATCAGTACATCGAGGCCGCCATGTTGCTGGTTGATGCGCTCGCTCAGCTGTTCGAGTGCCGCGCCGTCGTTGACGTCCAGCTGCACGGCGGTAAAACCGGCGGCGGCCAGGGCCGCGACGTCTTCAGCCTTGCGGGCGCTGGCCCAGACTTTGTAGCCGGCGTTTTTGAACACGTCGGCGAGGGCGCGGCCAATGCCGCTGGAGCAACCGGTAATCAACGCAACGGGCATGGCGCGGTCCTTGTGCAAAAAGAAGAAGGGGATTAATCGGAGAAACTACCCTGCAATCGCTCGGCGCGAAACTCCAGGGTTTGCGGGCGGTAGCCAGGACGCAGCGGCGGCAGTGGCAAACAGTCTTCCCAGTTGGCGCCGGCTTGCAGTTCGCCGGGGCCGCGATAACGGGGGGCTTCGTATTGATTGTCAGCCAGATTGACCGTGTCACCCGGTGCATACGCCGCGATGCGCCAGCGCAATTCGGTCAGCGGCACGTCGTTGCCGTTGTTCATTTTCAGCTGCAACGGACGATCCGCCGGGCACTGCTCTGGCGCGTAGGCGATGCGCAATTCCAGTCGCGCCAGTTGCTTGATCTCGCGGTTGTCCAGCCAGATCACCCACATGGCCACCAGGCCCAAACCGACGGCGGCTGCCACGGACACTGGAAACGCCTTGGACGGGTAGCGCAGCAGCAGGATCAGCCAGGTGATGACCAGCAGGACGCCGATGAACATGTGTGTACGCTCCTTGAACTCATGGCCTCCATCCTACCGAAGGGCTGCGCGAATGGACATTCGTGGATCAAGCGCTGTTGCCATTGGTCGGAACTGTAATTTCTGACAGTAGCCGGCTCGCGCCACAAGCGATTAGCTCACCACTGGCTCACAGGGGCACGCCGGCATGCACTATAAAACTCCCACCGTGTCGGTCGTCGACCCGCGAAAGCTGCCGATCCTTTCCATTGATTATTGGCGCGAGGTTGAAGGCGAGCCGACTCAGGCACGCATCAACCGCACGCTCTACAATGCCGCCGGGCACGCGATCATGCAGTGGGACCCCCGGCTTTGGGAATTACGGGAACAAGACCCCCTGGCGCCCGCCAATCTCGTGACGGCGTATTCGCTGTCCGATGTTGCCGTATCGACGCTCAGCGTGGATGCCGGCTCGCAGATCAATCTCGTCGGACTGGCCAATGAAGTGCTGCAAGGCTGGGACAGTCGCGGCAGACGACGCGTGGTTGAATACGACGAACTGCTGCGTCCGGTGACGGTGTTTGAACACCTCGCCACCGCGCCACGACGTTGTGCCGAGCGCATGGAATATGGTCGTCCCGGTCAGGGGCATCAGGATCGCAACTTGTCCGGGCAACTGATTCGACGGGATGGCCCCGGCGGGACCGTATTGTTTGAGGCGTTTGCGATCACCGGCCAATGCTCAAGACACGTTCAACACTTCTCTCTGGATGCCGTCGCCCCTGATTGGCCAGAGCCGATTGCTGATCGCGATGAATTGTTGGAGCCAGGCGATGGCGCTGTTTCGACGTGGCGGTTCGGTCCGCAGGGAAATGTGCTGGACTCAGTCGATGCCAGACAGAACTGTCAGACCTTTGGCTACACCCTTGATGGTCGACTACGGCAATGTGCCTTGAAGCTCGCAGGCAAGCCGTCCGGCCAAACACTGGTGAGTGGAATCGAATACAACGCTCAAGGACAGATCACTCGCGAAGTGGCGGGTAACAACGTACAGACGACCCTCAAGTATTCTCCTAAAGACGGACGTTTGATCGAGCGCCGGGCGCACAGCGATCACAGTGGCCTGCTGCAACACCTGTTCTACGCCTACGACCGAATGGGCAATGTGCTGAGCATCGAAGACAAGGCGTTGCCGGTGCGTTACTTCAACAATCAACGCATCGAACCCGTCAGTCGATTTACCTACGACAGTCTGTATCAATTGATCGCGGCGACTGGCTGGGAGGCGGGCGCTCCCAATCAGGGGCCGGAGTCCGTCGGGCGTAACGATCCGGCCGCGCTCGGCAACTACCATCAGACTTACAGTTACGACGACGGCGGCAACCTGCTGAAGCTGACACATGTCGGTGTGCAAAGTCCTGGACGTGATCTGCAAGCCGCCCGGTACAGCAATCGTTGCCTACCCTGGCGCAACGGCGAACCGCCGACCGAGGAAGAAATCGCCGCGGCTTTCGACGCCAACGGCAATTTGCTGGAACTGGATCAAGGGCGTTTTTTGACGTGGGATCTGCGTAACCAATTGCAATCGGTCAGCCCGGTGGAACGCGATACCGGAGGCAATGACGTTGAGTCCTATCTCTACGATGGCGGTGGCCTGCGGGTACGCAAAATCCGCTCGTTGCAGACCAACGCTCGAGCCGTAATAGCCGAAGTGCGCTACTTACCGGGGCTGGAACTGCGTACCGACAGTGGCACCGGGGAGAGGCTGGAGGTCATCGCCGCACAGGCCGGCCTGAATACCGTTCGGGTGTTGCACTGGGAGAGCGACCCTCCGTCCGGCAGCAACGATCAGTATCGGAACTACTTGGTCGATCATCTGGGTTCATGCACCGTGGAACTGTCTGGCGATGCTCAAATCATCAGCCGGGAAATTTTTTATCCCTTTGGTGAGACCGCTTGGTTTGCGGGCGGGAATGCGATTGACGCTGACTACAAAACCGTTCGGTATTCGGGCAAGGAGCGTGATGCTACAGGGCTCGATTACTACGGGTACAGGTATTACGCCGCCTGGTTGCAACGATGGATCAATCCGGATCCTGGGGGAAACATCGATGGGCTGAGTCGATACCGGGCGATGCGCAACAATCCGTTGTTCTATAAGGATGTCGATGGTCTAGTGCCCACACCTGATCAAAAACCAAAGGATGGTGTTTATCACGATCTTGCCAACGAGGGCGTCGTTTACCCACTTCAAGCGTCTGGCATGCAACCCATCCGCAATTATTTTGCGGACAGCCAGGACCCATCGACTCTGGCTTATCGCCAGCAGATTCCGATAGCCCTCGCGCAGTTGGGTGAAGGCGGCAACATAGCGTTCACCAACACCCATCAAGCTCATGTCATTGCCGCGGCAAGGACCCAGACGGCGGCACCCTCCGGGGCGGTGCTGTATCACTCTGGGGAGCTCATTTCGGGGGTGATGAACACTGTAGTGGGAGAGCAAACAACAAGCCGCGTCATGGGCCCGATGTCGGTCGCCTTCAACAGTCCGGTCGAGGATCCGCAGGTTCTGGCGGATCGACGCGATGCCGTGGCTAAAGGTCTGAAGGGCGTGGGGAAACTGGCGTCGTTCTCTCGACGCCCGGCACTGAGTGCATTGGGGACCATGGTGCAGACTGTGGGACGGTATATGGAAGTGTCGGAAGCCCAGACACAAATGCAGTACAGACAGCTGAGCAGCTTTCAGGCATCAACCGTTGAAGGTCCGCCAACGGTTATTGCCAGGTCATCGACGATGCCTGCTTTGACGACTGCCCAATCGCCTTTTACTGGTTCAGTGGAGCCGCCATCGAACTCACCAAGCCCATTGGCAATGCGTCTGCTGGCCGCAGGATTTGATACCCCAGAGCCAGCCGTCGCACCGGCAACACGCGTGCGCAAAAGAAGCCGATCCAAATAAAAAAGCCCCCGCCCAACCCGCTGCGGATAGGGAACGCAGCGGGCTGGACGGGGGCTTTTATTTTGCTGAACGCTTACTGCGCGATGGTTTTCACCGACACGCCGCGCTCGACCGGTGTCGATCGACCGTAGATATCCTCAAAGCGCTCGATATCGTCTTCACCCAAATAGCTGCCCGATTGCACTTCGATGATCTCGAGTGGAATCTTGCCCGGGTTGCGCAAACGGTGGACCGAGGCAATCGGGATGTAAGTCGACTGGTTCTCGCACAGCAGGAACACGTTTTCGTCGCAGGTCACTTCAGCGGTGCCGCTGACCACGATCCAGTGTTCCGCACGGTGGTGGTGCATTTGCAGCGACAGGCAGGCGCCCGGCTTGACCGAAATGTGCTTGACCTGGAAGCGACCGCCCATGTCCACCGAGTCGTAGGAACCCCACGGACGATAGACTTCGCAGTGGTTCTGGGTTTCGCTGCGGCCCTGCTCGTTGAGGGTGTTGACCATCTGTTTCACGCCTTGGACCGAGTCCTTGTGCGCAATCATCATGGCGTCCTTGGTTTCGACCACCACGATGTTTTCCAGGCCGATCACCGACACCAGTTTGCCATTGCCGTGGATCATGCAGTTTTTGCTGTCCTGAATGACCACGTCGCCTTTGGTGACGTTGCCGTTGGCGTCCTTTTCATTCACTTCCCACAGCGACGACCAGCAACCGACATCGCTCCAGCCAGCGGTCAACGGCACCACGCAGGCGCGCTGGGTTTTTTCCATCACCGAGTAGTCGATGGAATTGTCCGGGCAGCAGGCGAAAGTGGCTTCGTCGAAGGTGATGGAGTCGGCGTCCTGCTGGCTGCGTTCGAGGGTCAGCAGGCAGGTGTCGTAGATGTCCGGATCGTGCTTCTTCAGTTCTTCGAGGAAGCGGCTGGCACGGAACAGGAACATGCCGCTGTTCCAGAAGTAACCGCCGGACTCGACGAACTCGGTGGCGCGTTTCACATCGGGTTTTTCGACGAAGTGCGAGACGCGGCTCACGCCTTCCGGCAACAGCGAATCGTTGGTGGATTTGATGTAGCCGTAGCCGGTTTCCGGCTTGGTGGCCGGCACGCCGAAGAGCACCATTTCACCGTTTTCAGCCGCGACGGTGGCCAGGGCCAGGGCGCGTTGCAAGGCTTTCTGGTCTTCCAGTACGTGGTCGGCCGGCAGCACCAGCATCAACTCGTCGCGACCTTCATTGACCAGCATCATCGCGGTCAGGGCCACGGCCGGCGCTGTGTTGCGACCGAAGGGCTCCATCAGGATGCGCTGGGTTTCCAGTTTGCGGTTGGCCAACTGTTCGTTGACGATGAAGCGGTGGTCTTTGTTGCAGACCACAATCGGCGTGTCCATGCCTTCGAACACCAGGCGTTCCAGGGTTTGCTGGAACAGCGTGTGTTCGCCGGTCAGGGCGAGGAATTGCTTGGGAAACTGTTTACGCGAAAGCGGCCAAAGACGTGAGCCGCTACCACCTGACAAGATCACCGGAATCATGTTGTTACTCCTTTAAAATCGATTGGTTAGAGCTACGAACGTTCTGTCGTTTCACTCTTGTTTTTATTCCGTAACCAGGCCGTTTCACCGATGTAGCAGCTGCCGAGCCTGCGAGGCTGCGTTCGGCGGCGCAGCCGTCGCAATCCGTTCAACGCGGTCATTCAGAAAAACCGAGTTGTCTGGATTGCGACTGCTGCGCAGTCGGACGCAGGCTTCGCCAGCTGCTACAGGGGGATCTCCGTCCTGATGAATGTGTTAGCGCGTCGAGACGGGGCGTTTTACCCAGACTGGCGACAGGCTGCTGCCGGTGCCGGTGACGTACAGCACGGCGGCTTCACCGCGTTCCAGGGCAACCGGTTTGACGTCGCCAACTTTCTTGTCGCCTTCAAACAGCGCCAGGCTGACTTTCACCGGGTTGATTTCACGCTCGCCACGGCCCTTGGCGGCCACGCTTGGCACCACGTCAGTCTTGCCGTCGGCGGTCTTCAGGGTCAGGGACTTGTCGCTCAGGTTCTGCAGACGCACCAGGGACTTCTGCTTGTTCTTGAACGGCGGTTCTTCGATCAACTGCGGCGCGCCGGCGGCGTTGTTGACCAGGGTGTAATAGTGATCACCGGCCAGTTTCACCGGCAGGGTCTGGCTGCCGACCTTGGCGCTGTAATCGCCGCCCGGCATGAAGCTGAAGTCGGTGCTGGCCAGCGGCGCAACGTCGCTCAGGCTGGTGCTGCCAACCGTGGCGCTGACTTCAGCGTTGCTGGCGTTGTAGATACGCACGAAGGTCGAACCTTTCGGTGCAGTCGGACCGTAAAGCGCGGCGTCGCCGGCGAAGGCGGACATGGACAGCACGCTCATGCCAGCGACGAGAGCAAAGGTCTTGGCGAGACGGCGAGGAGTAGTCGTAGTGAAAGTCATGGTGTACCTCTCTCTTTCAGTTTTGCGCCCGGTCGGGCGTCTCGGATGTAGTGTTTGCAGCTACGTTTTGTTGGCCGGACTGGGTGGAAGCTGCTGCGCTCGGCAATCCGGCGTTAAAAACAGGCTCGGACTGCTCATTTACAGCCCGTAAACTCCGCGTCCTCGCCTGTTTTTGCCTTGTCTTGCCTTCGCTCGCGACGCTTCCACCCAGCCCGGTTCGAGCGCCGGCTTCTTTGAGCTCTGCGACCCACTGCGGGTCGGCGTCACCGATTTCGTTGTTCACAGGCAGATAGCGTTCAGGAAACTCCCAGATCAGCACCTGTGGCGGGCTGTTCTTGAAAGCATCGCTTTTCAGGTAGCTGAGCATCGGCAGAATCGGGCCGTGACCGTCTTCGGCGTAATTGACCACGTCGCTGTGCAGCGCTTGTTTCAGCGCACCGACGAAGTTCCAGTTCGGGTTGGCGCTGTAGCTGGTGCCGATCAGGGCCACCGGCACTTCGGTGTTGGCGAACAGGGCGTCGTCACCGGCCGGTTGATCTTCAGCGGCCACGGTGTTGCGCTTTTGCAAAGGCTCCGGTGCCGGCATCAGGTTTTCGAACAGCGGGTCCAGTGGCAGGAACAGGCGCAAGTCACCCTTGTGCGTGATGTTCTCTGCCGCTTGGGTGACGAAGTTTTGCGGCTCGCCGCTTAGCGGGTATTTGTCGGCAATGGTCCTGGCCAGACGGTTGGCGGCGATCTCGGCGCCTTCCGGGGTCCAGTGGGTGTCGGTGCGCAAGAACACTTGCTGACCGTTCTGTTTTGCCTGTTGCAGCGGGCCGAGCAGGTCCGGCGCAGGAATCCGGTCGGCGGCCAGGCGCTGGTGGAAATCCTTGTAGAGGTTGGCGTGGATGCTGGCCGGTTTCACCTCACCCACGTGTTCCGGGTACAAGCGCACCTTGGCCGGCACCACCGCCATCACCAGTTGCACGCCTTTGGCCTTGAGGGTCTGGCGCACGCCTTCGACCAGCGCGTAGTTGCCTTGCAGGTTCAGCTCTTCGTTGACGACCGGGTGGAACTCTTCATCGCTGTAGAGCCACTGATCGCGACCGAGCACGACGCCCGGACGACCTTCGTTGAACAGTTTGAAATCTAGCGCGGCCCAGAGGTTGGTGCCCAGGCGCTTGATCGGAAACTCGTCGTCGTAGTGCGTCTCCACGGCTTTGGTCCAGCGGCCGTTGAGCACCGTGGTGTCGGCACTGGTGCTGAAACCGAAGAAGCTGCGCGTGGACCACAGGCCCAAGACCAACAGGGTCAACAGGAACAGGGCGATGTAGAAGATGCGTAATGAGCGGGTCATGATCAGATCCCTCAGAACTGGAAGTAAAGGAACGGCGAGAAGCTTTGCGCCGAGAGTTTGAAAATCGAAGCGATGAACAGCAGCAGCACCAGGGCGCGCATCACATAACGCGACCAGTCAGCGGTCCAGTAGGCCGGTTGCACGGTGGCTTCGACGCCGACGGTGTAACCCGGTTGATGGATGCTGGCCGGGTTGTCGCCCGGTACGGCTTTGATCATTCCAGGGGTCGCAGCGGCAGGACCATCGGTCTCGACGTTGACGGCAGGCTTGGTCTTCTCCGGCGGACGGTTGGTGTAGAAATCACGGATGCCGAAGAACGCCAGCGTCACGTAAGCCACCACCAGGGTTGCCACTTGCAGGCCGGTGAGGCTGGCCTGGTTGAGTTCCGACAGCGACCATTCACCGAAGCTGAACATCGCGCCGTACATACGGCCGGCAACGTGCAGGTTCTCCGCGCGGAAGATCACCCAGCCCATCACCACCAGCAGGAAAGTCAGGGCCCAGCGAATCGGGTTGATGCTGCGCGGCGAAGTGTTCAGGCCCAGGGCTTTTTCAATCGCCAGCCACATGCCGTGCCACGCACCCCAGACGATGTAGGTGATGTTCGCGCCGTGCCACAGACCACCGAGCAGCATGGTCAGGAACAGGTTGCGATAGGTCATCAACGTGCCTTTGCGATTACCGCCCAGCGTGATGTACAGGTAGTCACGCAGCCAGGTGGACAGGCTGATGTGCCAGCGCCGCCAGAACTCGGTGATCGACTGGCTGATGTACGGCTGCTTGAAGTTTTCCATGAAGCGGAAACCCATCATCAAGCCCAGGCCGATGGCCATGTCGCTGTAGCCCGAGAAGTCGAAATACAGTTGCGCGGTGTAGGCCAGCGCCCCGAGCCAGGCATCGCCCGTGGTCGGGTTTTGCAAGGCGAAGCAATGGTCGGCCACCACCGCGAGGGTGTCGGCGATGAAGACTTTCTTGATGAAACCCTGCATGAACCGCGTGCAGCCCTCGGAGAACTTGTCCAGGGTGTGGGTGCGGTTGTTGAATTGGTCGGCGAGGTCACGAAAGCGCAATACCGGGCCGGCAATCAGGTGCGGGAAGATCGCCACGAACGCCGCGAAGTCGATCAGATTGCGGGTCGCCGGGGTGTCGCCACGGTAGACGTCGATGATGTAGCTGATGGACTCGAAAATGTAGAACGAGATCCCGATCGGCAGCAGCACGTGGGTCAGGATGAACGGCGACAGACCGACCGACGTCATCATCGCGTTGATGCTGTCGACGCCGAAGTTGGCGTACTTGAAGTAGCCAAGGATGCACAGGTCGACGGCCACGCCGAGCAGCAGCCAGCGTTGGGCCGGTTTGGTGCGCACGCCGGCGGCACCGACTTTCAGGCCGATCCAGTAATTCCACAGCGTGACGGCGGCGAACAGCGCCAGGAAGTCCACGCGCCACCAGGCATAGAACACGTAACTGGCGATCAGCAGCAGCAGGTTGCGATAGCGTATTCCGCTCAAGTAGTACAAGCCGAGAAAGATCGGCAAGAACAGAAACAGGAACACATTGGATGAAAATACCATCCTGATCTCTCCATGTTTAATCAACAGTCAAGGGCCAACGGCCCCCCCAAACCCCCCACGAAAATCCGGGGGCATTACACTCAATTCATGCCTTGCACCCTGTAGGAGCCGAGCTTGCTCGCGATAGCGGTCTGACATTCAACATCGATGTCGACTGACACTCAGTCATCGCGAGCAAGCTCGGCTCCTACAGGCTTTTTGTGTTTGCCGCTAAGAACCCTTGTTGCCTTTTTCATTGGCCGGGTCGTAGACCTTGGTCAGGTCGCCGCCGAGGCGGAAGGACTTGAACGGCTGCATCCCGTGCTTCTTCTTCAGCGCATCCGGCGCGCAGGTGTAGAGCGTGCAGAACGGTTCAAGCCAGGCGAATTTCGAGTCGATCTTCAGATCGGTCATGTCCTGTTCCTTGCCGTTCTTCTTCTCGAAGATGTCCGGGTCTTTCACCCCGGCCAGCACTTGATCACCCAGGCGTTTCAGTGCGCCGTTGTTTTCCTGGCGCAAGTCCACACCGTTGACCTGAGCGAAACTGGCGATCATCGCCAGTGGCGGCAGGGCATAGTTGTGGTAGGCGAGGGCGCGTTGCTGACGCTTGAGTTCATTCGGCAGGAAGCCTTGGGCGTCGACCTGATTGGCGCCGACCTTGTATTCCTTGACCGCCCAATCGAACAGGTCGCGACGGTTGGTGGCGACGGACGTTGCCATCACCGACCAGGCCGCCCAGTACGAGTGGTTGTTGGTTTGTTCGAGCGGCAGGTTGTCCCAGTCGCTGACCACCTGATCGGCCATTTTGCTGAACCAGGCTTCGATCAACTGCGACTCTTGCTGATGGTTGGCCAGCGGATGCGAGTCGGAGAACTTCAGGCGAATGTACGACGACGCCATGCTGCCCAGCGCCCATTTGCGCATGGACTTGCCGGTGTGGTTGAAGTCCTTGGACATCAAGGCATCGGCCTTGGCCCAGGCGGTGAGCCAGTTGAGTGTGCATTCCAGTTGTTCCGGGCGACCGTCACGCATGAACTGCATCACACGCTTGCTGGTGCCGCGTTCGATTTTGGTGATGTCGGCGGTGCTGTCACGGAAGGCCTTTTCCGATTGCTCGTTCAGGGTCGCGCGGGCCTTGTCCGAGCCTTCGTACTTGCTGCGAAATTGCAGTGAGCCGGTGTACGGCGTCGGCATCGCATCACACCCTTCGCTGCTGTCGCCGGTTTTGACTTTTTCAATCGGCGCGAAGTAACCCTGGGGCGGACGCAGGGGCGCGGCGGCTTGGGTGGCACCGGCGAACATCGCCAGGCTCAACAGCGTCGGTGCCAACAGATTCTTCAATTTCGGATTTCGCATAGCAGACCTCATTGCCCGACCGAAGCAGTACGCTGCTCGGCACTCGGGAACACGTTGCGTTTGCAGATTTTCGCTTCGACTTTTTGTGGTGCGGCACCGGCTTCAGGGCCTTGGACTTCAACGGCCAGCAAGTTCTGCGAGGCCCAGTCTTCGTCCGTGCGCAACTCAAAGGCGAAACGCCCGTCGGTGTCGGAGGTTTCCGGTTTATCGATCTTGATGTCCTCGTGGCGACCGTTCATGTACCAGAGGGTGGCGTGCAGGGTTTTCACCGATGGATCGGCGAAGCGGATGTCGACCTGGTGGCTGCTGTTTTGCAGGTTCAGGTTGTTGCTGTTGACCATCAATTCGTTCTTGCCCGGTTTCAGCGTGGCGCTGCCGGACATCTGTGCATCCTTGCCTTCGCAACCGTTGTCCAGCAGCGCCATCATCTGGCGGTAGATGGTTTCCTGGTCGAGGCGATAGAGCGGCGAGAATTCCCAGATCAGGATTTTCGGCGGCTTGGTCTGGAACTCTTCGCTGCCCAGGTATTGCAGCATCGAACCTTCCAGGCCACCGCCGGGGAACGCCACGTTGAGGATGTCGGCGCCGATGGCCTCTTCGAGGAAACCGGCGAAGTTGTAGTTCTTGCCACTGTGACTGGTGCCGACCAGGGTGATTTCCGGGTTGCCGGCATCACTGAACAGGTCGCCGTCGGCGGCTTCGCCCTTGGGCTCGGTGGTGAACTGATCCATGTACTGGATCGCGTAGCTGGTGCCACAAAGTTGACCGGCCATGTTGTGCAACGTTCCGGTCTTGCCCATGCGACCCGACCTGTGGGTCTCGAATTCACGCTTGGGAATGCCGGCGAAGGCCGGAATCTGCTTGACCTTTTCGGCGACGATTTTCGCCGTGCGCTGGGCGCCATACGGTGTCCAGTGCTGGTCGCCGCGGAAGTAGAAATCGTGGGCCGGCAAGGTGTCGGGCAGCGATTCGTTGGTCAGCGGCGAGAGGTCCGGCACCACGTAACCCATGGCGGCGAAACGACCGAGCATGCCCTTGTAGTTCTTCAGCGCCTTGTCGAAATCGTACTGGGCCTTTTCTTGCGGGTTGAGCTTGTTGCGATTCACCAGGCCACGAGTGGGTTGATAAACAACAACGAGCTCCACGCCTTTGCTCTTGAACGCATCGTGCAGCTCTTTCATGCGTTTGTAGCCGGCGGGAGTGGTGTCGAATTCGGTGCGCAAGTCTTCCTGCGTCCGGAACAGCCAGTCGCCCTGGGCCTGCACCAGCGTGGTGAAGTTCTGCTGATAGCGCGTGGTGTAGTTCTTCGCGTCGTGCGCTTCGGGGCACAGGTTGCAGCACGGTTCGGCGCTGAACTTTGGAGCCTGGATTTCATCCGCGCGAACACCATGGCTGGCCGCGAGAATGCCGGCGGTCAAGGCCGACAGGCTGAGTAATTTGATCAAGTGTGGGTGCATAAAATAATCCTCAGTCCCGCATTTCGGTCTGGCGTTCGACAGGGTCGATCAGCACGGCTTTCTGCTGGCGCACCAGCAGGTCGAGAATTTCATCCTGACGCTCGCCGAGAATGCCGCTGAAGCTGATGCCGCTGGCTTTGGTCGGAGAGAGCATGGACACGCGATACAACTCGACGCTCAACGGCGAGTCGATGGACAGCGGGCCGCTGCCGTTGCCGGCCAGTTCACCGCCGACCACGATCAAGGACACCTGGGCGTCGAACGGGTCGAGCTTGATGTCCCGATCGGTGTCGCTCAGGTCTTTGATGTGGCCGTAGACGCCGGTCAGGCCGTTGGCCATGGACAGGTTTTCGTAGAGGCGAATGTTCACGCTGTTACGAATGCGGATGCCGTGGCGTTTGTTACTGATTACCTTGTTGCCGTAGATCAGGTTGTCGGCACTCTCGTAGAGGGTGATGCCGTCGGTGTGGTTCTTGTAGATCTCGTTGTAGGCAATCAGGTTATTCACGCTGTTACGGTCGATCACCAGCCCCGAGAGGTGGTTGTCGTAGCTGCGGTTGTTGAAAATGAAGCTGTCGTTGACCTCACGGGAAA
>NZ_JBFUBK010000114.1:0-19869 GCF_056405815.1 Pseudomonas sp. P1_F1_2
TACAGGGGATTTGTGTCGGGCAAAAAAACGCCGCTCAGCTGAGCGGCATTTTTGTACCTGTGGACTTACTGCGCAGCGACCGCGTTCTTCGCCAGGATCGCATTCGCCAGTTCCATGTCCGTGGCCTGCAAGCCCGGGTTGTCGGCGCGGACTTTCTGCAGCGCCGCTTCCAGGTAAGGGCCACGAATGCCGCCGTCACTGGCGACGAAGCTGCCAGCATCGTCCTGGGCGGCGACGACCATTTTGCGGTCTCTGGACGTCAGGTAGGACGTGCCGGTAGTTGCGCCGGACGTGAGGACATTTTGCCAAAAGCTATCGTCGGCCATCGCGCTACCGACGGGAAGAGACAGCAGCGCGACGGTGGCGACAGCAAGTTTGAAACGCATGATGGGTGACTCCACTGGGTTAACTGCGGCCTTGGATAGCCAACCCCCCATCGAGTTCCGTGGCGGCGCGTTTACTTTTGTTCGCTCTGTGGCGTCACTCGTAATACCTCTTCGAGCGTGGTCAAGCCCGCTGCGACCTTCTGCGCCCCCGATAGCCGCAAGCTGCGCATGCCTTCCTTGAATGCCTGACGCCGGATCGCCAGCAAGTCGGTGTCGGGATTGATCAACGCTTTGACGCCGTCCGTCAGTTGCATGATTTCGTACACCCCGGCGCGGCCGCGATAACCGGTGTCGCGGCATTCGAGACAGCCGATGGCACGTTGGGCGTTGGTGGGCAGAGGGGCTTGCCAAGGTTTGGTCAGGGTTTGCCAATCCTCTTCTTCCAACGTCAGCGGCGCCTTGCAATGGGAGCACAAGGTGCGCACCAGGCGCTGGGCCATGACGCCCAGCACGGTGGCTTTGATCAGGTAGTGCGGCACGCCGAGTTCCAGCAGGCGACTGATCGCACTCGGTGCGTCGTTGGTGTGCAACGTCGACAGCACCAAGTGGCCGGTGAGCGCCGCCTGAATCGCCATTTCGGCGGTTTCGAGGTCGCGTATCTCGCCGATCATGATGATGTCCGGGTCTTGCCGCATCAGCGCGCGCACGCCGGCCGCGAAGGTCAGGTCGATGTTGTGCTGGACCTGCATCTGGTTGAACGCGGGCTCGACCATTTCAATCGGGTCTTCGATGGTGCAGAGGTTGACCTCTGGCGTCGCCAGTTTCTTGAGCGTGGTGTACAGCGTGGTGGTCTTGCCCGAACCCGTGGGCCCGGTGACCAGGATGATGCCGTTGGGCTGTCGGGTCATGTCCTGCCAGCGGCGCAGGTCCTCGGTGGAAAAACCCAGCTGGTCGAAATCCTTGAGCAGCACTTCCGGGTCGAAGATTCGCATGACCATTTTTTCGCCGAACGCGGTCGGCAATGTCGAGAGCCGCAATTCGACTTCACCGCCGTCCGGGGTCTTGGTTTTCACCCGGCCGTCCTGGGGTTTGCGTTTTTCCGCGACGTTCATCCGCCCCAGGCTTTTCAGGCGACTGACGATGGCCATGGTCACCTGTGGCGGGAATTGATAGACGTTGTGCAACACACCGTCGATGCGAAAACGCACCGTGCCTTGCTCGCGCCGGGGTTCGATGTGGATATCACTGGCGCGTTGCTGGAAGGCGTACTGGAACAGCCAGTCGACGATGTTGACGATGTGCGCGTCGTTGGCATCAGGCTCCTGGTCGCTGGCGCCGAGGTTCAGCAGTTGTTCGAAGTTGCCCAGGGTCGAGGTTTGCTGTTCGGCGTTGCTCGCACCGCTGACCGATTTGGCCAGGCGAAAAAACTCCACGCTGAAGCGCTGGATGTCGACCGGGTTGGCCACGACCCGTTTGATCGGCAGCTTCAACACGTGGGTCAGGTCGGCTTCCCAGCCGCTGACGTAAGGCTGGGCGCTGGCCACGGTCACCGCGTCGCGGTCGATGGACACCGCGAGAATCTTGTGGCGCTGGGCAAAGGCGTAGGACATCAGCGGCGTGATGGCCGCGACGTTGATCTTCAGCGGATCGATACGCAAGTAAGGCTGGCCGGCCTGTTGTGCCAGCCACAACGTCAGGCTTTCCAGGTCCAGGTGCTTGCCGGGACGGCTGAGATCGTCGAGGTGTTGGCCGGCAATGAATTCCAGCGGGTGTATCTGGCCATTGGCGGCGTGGCGGCGTCGGGCGTTTAGCGCGTTCTCGGCCGAGTCCTGACTGATAAAGCCTTGGGCGACCAGTTCGCGCAGCAAATCATTGAGATCCAGCCAGCGGTCCTGAAAGGCAAGTTGAACGGACATGCGGGCTCCTCATGAACAACAGTCCGCCAAGGATAGTCGTGGACCCGTCGACCGTTGGGCCACTACCGGACAAAGCCGTGTCGAGGTTTTTCAGCCCATCGCCTGGGACGGCTCATCCCACGTCGCATCCGCCGGCTGCACGTCGACCGAGCAGACGCTGATCAGGTTACGCAGTTTGTGCGCGATCACTTGGGCGCGGTGCCAACTCAGACCGTCCATGACGAGGTCGATCGCCAGCACATCGTCCTGGCGCTGTACGTTGACCTGCTGCGGCGTCAGAAACTGCAACGCGAACAGATTGAGCGCCCGGCACAGCACATCCGGTTCGGCTTCGGCCAGCAGTTGATAATGAACACGGCAGTGGGCGTTGCTGGCGTTCCAGACATCGGTACGGGTGGGCGGGGTATGAACGGCTTCTAGATGCGGCATGGTCGGACTCCAAAATCACTGGAGGAATTTTTACATTCGGTGCCGGACATTTCTTATCTATGATTGGGGTTATTGGCGATTTATCGAATCGTGTAATTCATAAAAATAGAGATATAAGGTTTTTCTATGCAAAGCGAGTTGGATGGCTACGACCGCAAGATTCTCGCGTTGCTGCAAGAGGACGCTTCGCTTTCCAGTGCACAGATCGCCGAACAGGTGGGGCTCTCGCAGTCGCCGTGCTGGCGACGGATTCAGCGGATGAAAGAGGAGGGGATCATTCGTGGGCAGGTGACCTTGCTTGATCGCAAGAAGATCGGCCTGAACACGCAGATCTTCGCTGAAATCAAACTCAACGCGCACGGACGCTCGAACTTCACCGAATTCACCGAGGCGATTCGCGGCTTTCCCGAAGTGTTGGAGTGTTACGTACTGATGGKGTCGGTGGATTTTTTGCTGCGCATTGTCACGGCGGACATTGAGGCGTACGAGCGATTTTTCTTTGAAAAACTGTCGATGGTGCCGGGGATACAGGAGGTCAACTCGATCGTGGCGTTATCTGAAATCAAATCCACGACGAGTTTGCCGGTCTGAGGTTTTGAGGTGAACCGGCGGGCCTAGTCGCAGGCAAGCCTTGCTCCTACAGAATTCGAGTCGGTCTCCCAATTGGGTTTGACACAAAACCTGTAGGAGCGAGGCTTGCCCGCGATGGCGGTATTACATACGCAGCAGCATTTTCCAGGCACGATTCTGATAAACCGCAATCGCCTGCTGCTTGCGCGCATCCAGCGATTCATCGGTGATCGGCTCGTTAGCTAGCAGGGCAAGCTGCTTCAATTCACCGTACAGGCGATCCATTTCCGGGATGTCCAGCACGTGACGGGCATGGTGCAACCAGGACTGGATACGCTCGATGCGCGGCAATTGCTCGGCCAGATCTTCCGGCTGTTGCTGGTAACGCTGCAATTGCAGGGAGGTCGCTTCTTCACCCAGCAGGCGTGGCAACCAACTGCCCAGTTGCGCGGCGCCCTGGCGATTGCCACGCACGTTGCGATCGGCTGCCCAGGTACGGGCCAGCAACCAGCGCGAGGTGTTCAGCGAGAACAGGCCCCAGCGTGGGTCTTCGAGTTCTTCGAGGAACTGCTCCGGTGCCGCTTTGCGCACGTCTTCGTCGTCCAGACCGGCTTGTACCAGCGGACGCCAGTCTTCCAGCAACGCATCCAGCGCAAGGCGCAGATCGTGGGTCGATTGACGTGGCGCGGCCTGGCCCAGGCTGCTGAGCAATGCGCGCAGTTCGGCGAGGTTTTCAACCCAGTCCTGCAACAGACGCCAGTGGCCGTTGAAGCGATATTGCTCGGCCAGACGCTGGCTGCTGCCCAGCAAATGCCAGCTCAATGCGGCGAAGGCATCGTCCAGCAGGGTTTCGGCGGTGATCTGCGGCGCCGGCAAGCTCAACGAATAGCTGTTGGCGTCGTACAGGCGATAGCCGCGTTCGGCCTTGCTGATGTCGCACGGCATCAGCGCCAGTTTCTCGGCCAGTTCGGCGGCCAGTTCCAGCAGCGCGGCCGGCTCGCCTTCACGCAGTTCGAGTTCCAGCTCGCAGATTTCTTCTTTCTGCTTGCCGACGATCACATGGCCAAAGTCCAGCGCGGCTTCGATGACCACTTTGGTCTTGCCACGGCCCCAGGCGATTTCAGCGCGTTCGCGAACGAAATCGGTAGTGAAGATCGGCTTGAGGGTTTTCTTGTCCAGCTCGGCCAGTTCCTCGGGCCAGCATTCGCCGTCGAGTTTCTTCAGGTCGAGCTTGGCTTTGGGCAGGTTCCAGTCGTATTCATTGCGCTCGGACAGACCGGCGACGCTCTGGCCACGGGTCTTGAGCGTCTGGATCACTTCCTCGCCGTCGCGGCGCAGGCGCAGGGCAACCTTGGCGCGGGCCAGGTCGCGTTCTGGCGTGTCGAAGTACTGGTTCATCAACTCACGGCGTTCCCAGCCACTTTTGTTGCGTTTTTTCAGGAGCGGGTGCTCGCGCAGGGCAGCGAGGGTTTCGCGGCTGACGCGGAGTTTGATTTCGGTTTCTTTCTGCATGGCCGGAAAATCCAGGATCGGGAGCGCAGCCGGGGGAATGTGTGGCTGCCAAGGTCGTGCAGTGTACAGGACTCGCAGCGGGTACGCGCCGCGACGGTTTATTCCTGTCACCGGATGGTTCTATGATGGACTTCACTTCGGGAGTTGGGAGTCAGCGATGCCTTTGCCGTCCATGAAAGATCAGTTCGCTGCGCTGATCGCTGCACCCTCCGTCAGCTGCACCCAACCGAGCCTGGATCAAACCAACCGTCCGGTGATCGATTTGCTGGCGACGTGGCTGGGTGATTTGGGTTTTGCCTGTGACATCCAGCAGGTCAGCCCCGGCAAGTTCAATCTGCTGGCCAGTTATGGTTCCGGCCCCGGTGGCCTGGTGCTGGCCGGTCACAGCGACACCGTGCCGTTCGATGGTGCGTTGTGGCAAACCGACCCGTTGAAACTGACCGAAGTGGACGGCCGTTGGGTGGGCCTGGGCAGCTGCGACATGAAAGGCTTTTTTGCCCTGGCCATCGAAGCCGTTCTGCCATTGCTCGACCAGCCGTTCAAACAACCGCTGATGATCCTCGCCACCTGCGACGAAGAAAGCTCGATGTCCGGTGCTCGCGCCCTGGCCCAGGCCGGTCGCCCGTTGGGCCGGGCTGCGGTCATCGGCGAGCCGACCGGCCTGAAGCCGATCCGCATGCACAAAGGCATCATGATGGAACGCATCGACATCCTCGGTCAGAGCGGCCATTCCTCTGATCCACGCCTGGGCCACAGCGCCCTTGAAGCGATGCACGATGCGATTGGCGAACTGCGGGGATTGCGCCTGTTATGGCAACGAGAGTTTCGTAACCCGCAGTTCGGCGTACCGACGCCGACACTGAATTTCGGCTGTATTCATGGCGGCGACAACCCCAACCGCATTTGCGGGCAATGTTCATTGGAGTTCGATCTGCGGCCATTGCCGGGCATGGACCCCAAGGCGCTGCGCGCGGAGATTTTGCAGCGCCTCCAACCGGTTGCCGAACGCCATCAGGTGAAGATCGATTACGCGCCGCTGTTCCCCGAGGTGCCGCCCTTCGAACAAGCCGAAGACTCGGAACTGGTGCGCGTCGCTGAAAAGCTCACCGGTCATGTTGCCGAAGCAGTGGCGTTCGGCACCGAAGCGCCTTATCTTCAGCGCCTTGGCTGCGAAACACTGGTGCTCGGCCCGGGTGATATCGCCTGCGCGCACCAGCCGGGGGAATACCTTGAAATGTCACGTTTGCAGCCTACGGTGCATCTATTACGTCAGTTGATTCAACATTACTGCCTGACAGCCCCAATGCCAGCCGGTTGAGCGCTCCCACAGGTTCTGTGTTTTGACGTATAAATTGCCAGTGTCCCAACCCGTATTCATGAGGAGAGCGCGCGTGTCGCCAAGCCTGTTCCGACGATAACCATCAGCCCGTTGTGCATTTTTTGTTTCGCCCTTTTTTTGGCTGCTATTTATTACAGGCCCAGGTTCATGCCCGACTACGTTAATTGGCTTCGTCACGCTTCGCCTTACATCAATGCCCACCGCGATTGCACGTTCGTCGTCATGCTCCCAGGCGATGGGGTGGAGCATCCGAACTTCGGCAATATCGTCCACGACCTGGTGCTGTTGCACAGCCTGGGGGTGCGACTGGTGCTGGTTCATGGTTCCCGTCCGCAAATTGAAACCCGCCTCGCCGCGCGTGGGCTGACCCCGCATTACCACCACGGCATGCGCATCACCGATGCCGCGACGCTGGAGTGCGTGATCGATGCGGTCGGCCAGTTGCGTATCGCCATTGAAGCGCGCCTGTCCATGGACATGGCCTCGTCGCCGATGCAGGGCTCGCGCCTGCGGGTGGCCAGCGGCAACCTGGTCACCGCGCGGCCGATTGGTGTGCTGGAAGGCGTTGATTATCACCACACCGGCGAAGTGCGCCGGGTCGACCGCAAAGGTATCAACCGCCTGCTGGACGAGCGCTCCATCGTGCTGCTGTCTCCTTTGGGCTACTCGCCGACCGGTGAAATCTTCAACCTCGCCTGCGAGGACGTCGCTACGCGCGCGGCCATCGACCTGGGCGCGGACAAGCTGCTGCTGTTCGGCGCGGACCTGGGTTTGATCGATGAAAACGGTCGACTGGTGCGCGAATTGCGTCCGCAACAAGTGCCGGCGCATCTACAGCGATTGGGCAGCAACTATCAGGCCGAGCTGTTGGATGCGGCCGCTGAAGCGTGCCGGGGCGGCGTCGCGCGCAGCCACATCGTCAGCTACGCCGAAGACGGTGCGTTGCTGACCGAGCTGTTCACCCGCGACGGTGGCGGTACGCTGGTGGCGCAGGAGCAATTCGAGGTGGTGCGTGAAGCCGCGATCGAAGACGTCGGCGGTTTGCTGGATCTGATCAGCCCGCTGGAAGAGCAGGGGATTCTGGTGCGTCGTTCCCGTGAGGTGCTGGAGCGTGAGATCGAGCAATTCAGCGTGGTTGAACGCGAAGGGATGATCATCGCCTGTGCGGCGCTGTACCAGATTGCTGATTCGGACGCCGGGGAGCTGGCGTGTCTGGCAGTGAACCCGGAATATCGCCATGGCGGTCGCGGGGATGAACTGCTGGAGCGCATTGAAACCCGCGCACGGGCTCAGGGCTTGAAAACGTTGTTCGTGCTCACCACCCGGACTGCTCACTGGTTCCGCGAGCGCGGGTTTGTGCCGAGCAGCGTCGAGCGCCTGCCATCGGCGCGGGCGTCGCTGTACAACTATCAGCGTAATTCGAAGATCTTCGAAAAGACCCTGTAATTCATGAACGTTCCCACGCAGAGCGTGGGAACGATCCGTTACTGCGCCACAAACTTCGCACTGACATACGCCGAATAATCCGGCAGCACCGTTTCAACCTTCCCTTGCTCCTTCAAGAACTTTGCCGTTTCGCCAATCGCCTTGGCCGTACCTCCCTCCAGTAGCGCGGTGGTCTGCTGGGCCTTGGCATCCGGGAATGCAGAGCCGGCCAGCAACTCCGGTACATCGGCAGCGTTGGCACCGGTCAGTTTGGCGATTTTCTGCACGGGCACCGAGTCAGCTGTCCAGCTGTCTTTATGTGCGGCGTAATCGGCGAACGAATCTAGGGTGACTTTGGCAAATTTGGCCACTACCTCAGGGTGTTTCTCGGCGTAATCCTTACGCGCGACCCAGACCTCAAAGGTCGGCGCCCCCCACTGACCGACCTGCGCGGCATCGGTCAGCGTCTTGCCAGTCTTGCGAATTTCCCCCAGCGCCGGGGACCAGACAAACGCACCATCAATATCACCACGCTTCCACGCCGCCGCGATTTCCGCTGGCTGCAAATTGACCACTTTGACTTTCGAGGCGTCCAGGCCCCAGTGCTTGAGTGCGCCAAGCAAGCTGTAGTGAGAGGTTGAAACGAACGGTGTGGCGATGGTCTTGCCGATCAGATCTTGTGGTTTCTCGATGCCGCTGCCGTTGCGCACCACGAGGGCTTCAGCCGCATTGATCTGGGCGGACACGATGAACGCCACAATCGGCAGGTTGCGCGAGGCGGCTGCGGCCAATGGGCTGGAGCCGAGGTTGCCGATCTGCACGTCACCGGAGGCGATGGCGGTCACCACTTCGGGGCCGCTGTTGAATCGGCGCCAGTCGATTTTCTGGCCGATGGCTTGCTCGTACAGACCATCGGCCTGGGGGACTTTGCTGGGGTCGATACCGGTTTGATACCCAACAGTCAGGTTGGCCGCCTGAGTGGAAAGAGAAAACAGCAGCGATACACAAACTGTAACAATTGAGCCGGATAGTGCGCGTTTGGTCGTCATGGCGTCGCCTTTCGGTGGGGGTTTGTTTCCGAATTGCTTCAAACGCTAAACGATCTAAAAAACGGCTAATAAATACCATTTAGGAATTAGCTTATGAGTGGGTGGCTCTATTCCGGGATTTATCAGTCATTTAGAGCTTAATTCCTAAACGGTATGAGAAAAGGCTCAGGTAGTTCTTTTCAGGTTTATGACGAACTCATGACCTGCATGGACCAAAAAACGGGGGATTAGACCATGGTCGTAGACACATATAGTTACGATTGACTTGTGGGTCACGGTCTGGCGCTAATCGCGCATCTTAGGATCCCGGGCAAAGAACCGGGGCCAGGAACACAAGAATTAGAAACGAGAGGAGTTTAACAATGAACAAGTCCACCTTGGCCCTGGCCGTGGCCGTAGGGGTTTTGGCGCAGCAGGCAGGCGCCGCCGGTTTCCTGGAAGACAGCAAGGCTTCCGTCAGTTCCCGGACCATGTATTACGACGCCGATGTGCGTTCAAGTCTGAACGCTCCTGCTAAAAATGCTGCTGCTAACCGTCAGCGAGAAACCGCTGAAGGTCTCAAGTTCGATTACCTGTCCGGTTTTACCCAAGGTACTGTCGGCTTCGGTATCGATGCCCAGGCACTCGTTGGCATCCACCTGGACGGTGGCAAAGGGCATCACCCGACGGGTAACGCTAACTCGTTCTTCCCTAGCGACGGCGATCATGCGGCTGACGAGTGGAGCCGTCTGGATGGCAACGTCAAGGCGCGCTTCTCGAAGACCGAAGCCCATTTGGGTGGCGCTCTGGCACCCAACCTGCCGATCCTGATCGCGAACGACAGCCGTTTGCTGCCACAAACCTTTGAAGGTGGCACGATCTCCTCGAAGGAAATCGACAACGTAACCATCAACCTGGGTCAGCTGGAGCACGCGTCGGGCCGCGCCTCCTCCAACAGCACCGGCATGGCAGTGGCGGGCGGTACTCAGGACAGCAACCAGTTCCGTTACGCCGGTGCTGACTGGAAAGTAACCAAAGACCTGACCCTGCAGTACTACCATGCGAATCTGCAGGATTACTACAAACAGGACTTCCTGGGCTTGGTGCACGTCTGGACGATCGATGCCAAGCAGTCGTTCAAGTCGGATTTCCGCTACTTCGACAGCAGCTCTGATGGCAAGAACGGCGACGTCGGCTACCGCTTCAACAACAACAACGGATTCGCCAAGACTCCGGGCGAGGTCGATAACAAGACCTGGAGCGGTATGTTCACCTACACCCTGGGTGGCAACGCATTCCTGCTGGGTCACCAGCGCGTCAACGATGACGGCGGCTTTGTTTTCCTGAACCAAGGCAACCTTATCGATGACAAAGGTCGTCAAGAAGGTGCTGGCGGCGCCAGCTTCTACTCGTTTACCGATGCCACAGTGGGCAGCTTCATCCGTGCCGGTGAAAACACCACGTTCGGTCAGTACTCCTATGACTTCGCCTCCCTGGGCGTCCCAGGTTTGAAAGCTTCGATTTCTTACTTGAATGGCCAGGACATCAAGGCAACCAACGGTACTGGTAAAGACCTGAGTGAGCACGAGACCGACGCACGTGTGGACTACGTGATTCAAACGGGTGCACTGAAAGGGTTTGGTACGACGCTGCGTCACGGTACCTACCGTGGCAACACCAGCACCCTTGATCAAGACCAGACCCGTCTGATCTTCAACTACACCTACAGCTTCTTGTAACAGGCCATCCGGTTTCCTGAAGCAGGTGTAAACCTCATTTAGGACCAGACAGGCAAACAAAAAAGCCTCGCCCTTACCGGCGAGGCTTTTTTTGCTTTCTCATATTCCAAAATGACCTCAGTCAATTATTTTTTATTCTTTTTAGTTTTTACTGTGCTCACCTAAAGTAGGCCCGTCCGGCACTCGTCACGAGTTTCGGAGCGAGCAATGTTCCCCCGTTAATCAAACAGGTTAAGGATTCGGCTTTTTAGCCGATACCTCGACTCTGTGCTGTCCAGGCATATTCCATGAGGCTATGAAAAATAAAGATGAAATTCTTTTTGGCTTTATGACGTTGTATCCTGCGCGGCCAAAACGACCGGGCTAGAAGCTTCGGCACAAAATTGCGCTTTCTGGACCCAGGGCGATCGACTCAGGGCCAGGAACACAAGAATTAAAAAATGAGAGGAGCGAAACAATGAACAAGTCCACCTTGGCCATGGCTGTGGCCGTTGGGGTTTTGGCGCAGCAGGCAGGCGCCGCCGGTTTCATCGAAGACAGCAAGGCCACCCTGGGGCTGCGTAACTTCTACATCAACACCGACTACCGTGACGGTACCGGTCCGAACAAAAACGAAGAATGGGGCCAGGGTTTTGATCTGCGCTTCATCTCCGGTTACACCCAGGGCACTGTCGGCTTCGGTATCGACGCGATCGGCCTGCTGGGCGTCAAGCTGGATTCGGGCGGCGGCACCAACGGCGCCACGGCGACCTCCTACGGCGGCACGGTGTTCCCAAGCAAGTCCAATGGCGAAGCGGTTGATGACTTCTCCAGCCTGGGCCTGACTGCCAAGGCCAAGGTCTCTCAGACCGAACTGAAGCTGGGTACTTTGCAGCCAAAACTGCCGGTCATCGTGACCAACGATGGTCGTCTGCTGCCACAAACCTGGCAGGGTGGCCAGATCTCTTCCGGTGACATCAAAGACCTGACGCTGATCGGTGGTCAGATCGAAGCCGTTAAAGGTCGTAACTCCAGCAACAACGAACAGATGTCGATTTCGGGCGCGAACACGCGTGGTACCAAATTCCGCGACAGCAACAAGTTCTACTATGCCGGTGGTGACTACAAAATCACCAAGGACCTGACGGCCCAGTACTACTACGGCAACCTGGAAGAGTTCTACCAGCAACACTTCGTGGGTCTGTTGCACAACTGGGCAATCGGCCCGGGTGTGTTGAAGTCGGACTTCCGTTACTTCAACAGCTCTGATGACGGCGCAAACGGCCACGACCCGCTGTACTACAGCACTGGCAATTACAACGCGCCAAACGGTAAAGGCAAGATCGACAACAACCTGTACAGCGGCCTGTTCCTGTACTCCGTTGCCGGTCACACCTTTGGTGGCGGTTACCAGGTCAGCAACGGCAGCAGCGACTTCCCTTGGCTGAACCAGGGCGACGGTTCGTCGGCCTACATCATCACCGACTCGCAAATCCAGAAATTCGCCCGTGCTGGCGAGAAAACCTGGCAAGCACGCTACTCGTTCGACTTCGCCAAGGTCGGCGTACCTGGCCTGACGGCAGGCATGGTTTACCTGCACGGCGATGACATCGACACCGTTAACGCTAAAGGTGGCGTGGCCGCTAACGGCGCTTCCGAGTGGGAACGCGATCTGAACGTTGCCTATGTGGTCCAGGAAGGCCCGCTGAAAAACCTTGGCCTGGCCTGGAAAAACGCTATGTGGCGTACCGACCTGCCGAGCACTCGCACTCAGGATGAAAACCGCCTGATCGTCAGCTACTCGATCCCGCTGTTGTAATAGCGCTCGCGTAACCGAGACAAAAAAAGCCCCGCCCGGCATCTCGCCCGGCGGGGCTTTTGCGTTTCAAGGCGGAGTCACCCCCGTAATCCCGCCTTGAAATTCCCCTCTTTTGCAGCACTCAAGGCCTTCTCGAACCTTATGGGCGATGTTCGGTGCGTTACCTGCACAGGTCCAGTGAACAGATATTTAATATTCGTTTATGGTCTAAATAAATCGATATTTATTCTTTTTAATCATTGAGAAATGCAGGCACAGTTGAGCTCAACACGCACTCATCAGGAGCAGCACCATGAGCCTCAGACTGGGCGACATCGCCCCCGACTTTGAACAGGATTCCAGCGCCGGCACCCTCCGTTTCCACGAATGGTTGGGCGATAGCTGGGGCGTGCTGTTTTCCCATCCGGCAGACTTCACCCCGGTGTGCACCACGGAGCTGGGGTTTACCGCCAGGCTCAAGGAGGCGTTTGCCGAGCGTGGCGTGAAAGCCATCGCCCTGTCGGTTGATCCGGTGGACTCGCACCACCGGTGGATCGAAGACATCAACGAAACCCAGAACACGCTCGTCAACTTTCCGATCCTCGCCGACGCCGACCGCAAGGTGTCGGACCTTTACGACCTGATCCACCCAAACGCCAACGACACCCTGACTGTGCGCTCGCTGTTCGTGATCGACCCGAACAAAAAAATTCGGCTGACCATCACCTACCCGGCGAGTACCGGTCGAAATTTCCACGAAATCCTGCGGGTGATCGACTCGTTGCAACTCACCGACAACTACAAAGTCGCCACCCCGGCCAACTGGCAGGACGGTGATGACGTGGTGATCGTGCCATCGCTCAAGGATGAAGATGAAATCAGCAAACGCTTTCCCAAGGGCTACCGTGCGGTGAAACCGTACTTGCGTCTGACGCCGCAGCCGAACAGGTAACCATTGAAGTCTTGTTGTTGATCGTTCCCCCCGTTCCGCGTGGGAATGCCTCTAGGGACGCTCCGCGTCCAGTGACGCGGAGCGTCACGGGCTGCATTCCCACGCAGAGCGTGGGAACGATCACCCAATACCGCAAAGCAGGGGTTTTCAGGCCGTTTCGACGGCCTTTTTTTATGCCTTGAAATCCGTCCTTTATATATCTCTATATCGAATAACCAAATGAATAAATATGATTTATGGATATATAAATCACCTGTTAAGGTCACTCCCATCACAGCGAGATCGCAAGCCGCGAATCGCTAGTACCGCTCAAGGAATCTTTTGAATGTTGGTCGTCTCACTCGGTGGCAGTCCTAGCCAACGCTCCCGTTCCGGCGTGTTGCTGGAGCGCTCCAAGCGCTGGTTGCAAGAGCAAGGGGTGGAAGTGGTGAGTTACCAGGTTCGCGACTTCCCGGCCGAAGACCTGCTGCACGCACGCTTCGACAGCCCCAAGGTTGTTGACCTGCTTCAACAAATTGAAAACGCCGACGGCCTGCTGATTGCCACACCGGTTTACAAGGCGTCGTTCTCGGGTGCACTGAAAACCGTGCTGGACTTGCTGCCCGAACGCGCACTGAGCCACAAGGTGGTGTTGCCAATGGCCACCGGCGGCAGCATCGCCCACATGCTGGCGGTGGATTACGCGCTCAAACCGGTGCTGTCGGCGCTGAAAGCTCAGGAAATGCTGCAGGGCATTTTTGCCGAGGACAGCCAGATCGCTTACGGCGAAGGCAGCGCCCAGGCGCAATTGACGCCGCAACTTGAACAACGATTGAACGAAGCGCTGGAGCAGTTTCTCAGCGCCATGGCGAGACGGCCCAAGCCGCTCGATCCGAACCTGTTGAATGAACGTTTGTTGAGTGCTCGCTGGAGCATTTAAACCTCGCCCGAAATTGAAGTACTCACCTTACTCAGCCGCCAACGGCCAAGCAGGTGCAGCCAAAACCCAACAGCAAAAAGGAGAGCGCTATGCGCACTGTCATTTTGCGTCGTGGTCTGGTCGCTCTGTTTGTTGCGGCTGTGTCCTTCGGCGCCATTACTCAAGCTCAAGCCGAGACGCTTCGGATCGGTTATCAAAAGTACGGCACGCTGGTGCTGCTCAAAGCCAAAGGCACATTGGAAAAACGCCTCGCCGCCCAAGGCGTGGATGTGCAATGGACGGAATTCCCTGGTGGCCCGCAACTGCTCGAAGGCCTGAACGTCGGCTCCATCGACTTTGGCGTGACGGGTGAAACCCCGCCAGTATTTGCCCAGGCTGCCGGTGCCGACTTGCTCTACGTCGCCTATGAACCTCCAGCACCGCACGCCGAAGCCATCCTGGTGCCGAAGGACTCGCCGATCAAATCGGTGAAGGACCTCAAGGGCAAGAAAGTCGTGCTCAACAAGGGCTCCAACGTTCACTACCTGCTGGTCCGCGCGCTTGAAGACGCAGGCCTCAAATACACCGACATCCAGACCGTGTTCCTGCCACCGGCCGATGCCCGCGCCGCCTTCGAGCGTGGCAGCGTCGACGCCTGGGTCATCTGGGATCCGTACCAGGCTGCCGCCGAACAGCAGCTGCAAGCGCACACCCTGCGCGACGGTCAAGGCATCGTCGACAACCATCAGTTCTACCTGGCCACCAAGCCTTACGCGCAGAAAAATCCCGAGGTGATCAAGACCCTCGTCGAAGAAGTGCGCGCCGTCGGTGAATGGGCCAAAGCCAATCCTGAAGACGTCACCCAACAGGTTTCGCCACTGCTCGGTCTGCCGGCAGACATCACCCTGACCTCAATGAAGCGCCAAGGCTTCGGCGCGATATTCCTCACACCTGAAGTCGTCGCCGCCCAACAGAAAATCGCCGACAGCTTCTATCAGCTCAAGCTGATTCCGAAGCAGTTGAGCATCAAAGACGTGATCTGGACGCCACCGGCAACTGTTGCCCAAAGCTCAGTAACCAAAGCGCAGTAATCCGATTCCCTTAGGAGACCACTCCATGAGCCTCAATATTTTCTGGTTCCTGCCTACCCACGGCGACGGCCATTACCTTGGCACCGCCGAAGGCGCTCGCGCCGTCGACCACGGTTACCTGCAACAAGTCGCGCAAGCGGCGGATCGTCTGGGGTTTGGCGGCGTGCTGATTCCTACCGGTCGCTCCTGCGAAGACTCTTGGCTGGTGGCCGCATCGCTGATCCCGGTGACCCAGCGTTTGAAATTCCTTGTCGCCCTGCGCCCCGGGATCATTTCCCCGACGGTGGCGGCGCGTCAGGCCGCGACGCTGGATCGTCTGTCCGGCGGCCGTGCGCTGTTCAACCTGGTGACCGGAGGCGATCCGGAAGAACTGGCCGGTGACGGTTTGTTCCTCAGTCACGAAGAGCGCTATCAGGCCTCGGTGGAATTCACCCGTATCTGGCGCCGCGTGCTGGAAGGCGAAACCGTTGATTACGACGGTCAGCACATCAGCGTGAAAGGCGCGAAGTTGCTCTATCCGCCGATCCAGCAACCGCGCCCGCCGCTGTACTTCGGCGGTTCGTCGGAAGCGGCGCAAGACCTTGCGGCAGAGCAAGTGGAAATGGTCCTGACCTGGGGCGAGCCGCCGGCCGCCGTGGCCGAGAAAATCGAACAAGTGCGCGCCAAAGCCGCGAAGCTCGGCCGTACCGTGCGCTTCGGCATTCGCCTGCATGTGATCGTTCGCGAAACCAACGCCGAAGCGTGGCAAGCGGCCGATAAATTGATCTCTCACCTGGACGACGAAACCATCGCTCGGGCCCAGGCGTCACTGGCGCGTTTCGATTCGGTCGGCCAGCAGCGCATGGCCGCACTGCATGGCGGTAGCCGCGACAATCTGGAAGTCAGCCCCAACCTCTGGGCCGGTGTCGGCCTGGTGCGCGGTGGCGCCGGGACAGCGCTGGTGGGTGACGGTCCGACCGTGGCCGCCCGTGTGAAGGAGTACGCGGAACTGGGCATCGACACGTTCATTTTCTCCGGTTATCCACACCTGGAAGAGTCGTACCGCGTCGCCGAGTTGCTGTTCCCGCACCTGGACGTCGAACGTCCCGAGTTACCCAAAAGCGCCGGTTACGTCAGCCCGTTCGGCGAGATGGTTGCCAACGACATTCTTCCCAAAGCCGCGTCCCAAAGCTGAGGCGCGTCATGAAGAAAATCATCCACAGCTTCGCGCCTTGGGCGTTGCCGGTGTTGTTGCTGGCGGTGTGGCAGTTGTCGGTGTCGGCGGGCTGGTTGTCGACGCGGATTCTGCCCGCCCCCATCGCGGTGATTGAAGCCGGYGTGAGCCTGGTGCGCAGCGGCGAAATCTGGACGCACCTGGCAATCAGCGGCTGGCGCGCCGCGCTGGGCTTCACCATTGGTGGCGGCATCGGTCTGGCGCTGGGCTTCATTACCGGCTTGTCGAAATGGGGTGAACGCCTGCTCGACAGTTCGGTACAGATGATCCGTAACGTGCCGCACCTGGCGCTGATTCCATTGGTGATCTTGTGGTTCGGTATTGACGAGTCGGCGAAGATTTTCCTGGTGGCGTTGGGCACTTTGTTCCCGATTTACCTCAACACTTATCACGGCATCCGCAACGTCGATCCGGCACTGGTGGAGATGGCACGCAGTTATGGCTTGTCCGGTTTCAGCCTGTTCCGTCAGGTGATTCTGCCGGGCGCGCTGCCTTCGATTCTGGTCGGGGTGCGTTTCGCCCTTGGCTTTATGTGGCTGACGTTGATCGTCGCGGAAACCATCTCCGCCAGTTCCGGCATCGGCTACCTGGCGATGAACGCCCGGGAGTTTTTGCAGACCGATGTGGTGGTGCTGGCAATTCTTCTGTACGCGGTGCTCGGCAAACTGGCCGACCTCGCGGCTCGTGGACTTGAGCGCGTGTGGTTGCGCTGGCATCCGGCTTATCAGGTAGCCAAGGGAGGTGCGGCATGACGGCTCAACAACCTCCGCGCCTGCTGCGTGGGATTCCGCTGGTGGTGCGCAAGCTGCAAAAA
Organism: Pseudomonas sp. P1_F1_2; assembly: GCF_056405815.1. Classification (NCBI taxonomy): domain Bacteria; kingdom Pseudomonadati; phylum Pseudomonadota; class Gammaproteobacteria; order Pseudomonadales; family Pseudomonadaceae; genus Pseudomonas; species Pseudomonas sp. P1_F1_2. The sequence goes on from NZ_JBFUBK010000114.1 coordinate 17,030, forward strand.
ACCTTTGGCGCGCGGCAAGTGCTGCGTGAGATCGATCTGCACATTCCGGCCGGTCAGTTCGTCGCGGTGGTCGGTCGCAGTGGCTGCGGCAAAAGCACCTTGCTGCGACTGCTCGCCGGACTCGATCAGCCTACGGGTGGTCAATTGCTGGCCGGCGCTGCACCGCTGAGCGATGCGCGAGAAGACACACGGCTGATGTTCCAGGAAGCGCGTTTGCTGCCGTGGAAAAAGGTCATCGACAACGTCGGCCTCGGGTTGACGGGCAACTGGCGGCCGCAAGCGCTTCAGGCGCTGGAATCGGTCGGTCTGGCAGACCGTGCCAACGAATGGCCGGCAGCATTGTCCGGTGGGCAGAAACAACGTGTGGCCCTGGCGCGCGCGCTGATCCATCAACCGCGTTTGCTGTTGCTCGACGAGCCGCTGGGTGCGCTGGATGCCCTGACCCGGATTGAAATGCAGCAACTGATCGAACGGCTCTGGCAGCAGCATGGTTTTACCGTGTTGCTGGTGACGCACGACGTCAGTGAAGCGGTGGCGATTGCTGATCGGGTGATCCTGATCGAAGAAGGCGAAGTCGGCCTCGACCTGCTTGTGGAGCTGCCGCGCCCTCGGGTTCGCGGCTCCCATCGGCTGGCGGCGCTGGAAACTGAAGTCCTCAACCGCGTACTTGAACTGCCCGGTGAGCCGCCGGCACCGGAACCCGTTTCACCCTTGCCCACGCAATTGCGCTGGGCGCACTGACCCAAGTCTTACTCAACGACAGGAATTGACCTCATGACTATCAAAGCCATCAACGTTCGCAACCAGTTCAAAGGCTCCATCAAGGAAATCGTGCTGGGTGACGTGCTGTCGGAAATCGACGTGCAGACCGCCTCCGGCATTGTCACTTCAGTGATCACCACACGCTCGGTGAAAGAGCTGGAACTGGTGGTCGGCAGTGAAGTGATCGCGTTTGTGAAATCCACCGAAGTGTCGATCGCCAAGTTGTAAGCCCGTGGGCAAACAGCAACCCCGGAGGGTGTGAGCCCTTCGGGGTTTTTTATGTCAGGGCGCGGGGGCGCAGCGCCAACCTGCAGCGGGTGAATAAGTGCCGAGCGAAGACAGCACGCGCGGGTCGCTGAATAGCGCCTGCGCATTGGGGTCGATGTCTGCCGGCAACAAGGGCTGGCCGGTTAGCGCGGGCAACGTGGAATAGTCGATCTGCCACGGGGTTTGCCCGCCCTGGTGACGACCAAAGGACAATTCAGTCGTGAGCAGTTCGTGTGCTGCCGCAGCGCTCATGTGCTCACGCAAATGACCGCCGGGTGCCAGCGCGACAATCCGGCTGGCGGCAAACAGAAAGTAATCGCCGGCCAACACCAGGCAGGCAACTCGCACTGGATCATCGGCTGCCTGCAACCACTGACCGCGACAGATGCCGCGAGAGTCGGGCAGTCGCTCCCAGATTTCGTAGTAGTCATCGTCCAGGGCGGTTTCGATCAGGCGCTCACTGGTTTCAAAGTGCATGTGTCCGATGTCCTGCTCGGCGCTGGCAGGTTGATAGTCGAGTTTGCGATGCCACTGGCAAATGTCACCTTCGACCTCGGTCACACCGGCGAAGCCCTTTTGTTCGCTCAAGGTCAACAGGTCCGCGTGATTCAATTGTTCCAGGGGCAGCGCTGCGAGCGTGGCCGGCGGGATGCGCAGGTCGGCAAACAGGCGTGGGGTTTGCAGCCAGTACACCGCCGTTTCGCTGTCGGTGCGCCCGGACTGGAAGGAGATCAGGCGTCGTTTCCACACGCCAAGGTAGTTGTCGGGTATGTGCGCCATGAGCAGAACACCTCGTTGCGTTATACGTCGCGCCTGGCCAGGTACGGCGGCAGGTACAGGCCCAGATAGGCATCAAATACGCGCATGCCTTCTTCGGCCATGCGTGGCGTGATCTGCTCGTGTTGTTGCACCGAGCGTGCGTAGACGCGGTCGCCAAGCTCCATGGCCAGCGCAAACACGTCGACGTCCGTGGGCAACTTCGGCAGTTCGAAGTGGTGATCGAAGAGTTTGTGCATCAAGTCGCCCAGTTCGATGTCGTGCTGGCGGTCAGCCTGGGTGACCTCGGTGAGGCCATGCTGCGCGAGGATCAATTGGCGAGCGGCGGCATCCTCGCTGTAGATCGCGAGCATGCGTTGTTCCACCAGTCGCGACAAATCGCGCCAGCTGTTGAGGGACGCATGATCGATGGGGGCTTGCAGGCATGCGCGGAACGCGGCGTGGACGTCGGCCGTCAAGGCTTCGAGCAGCGCCGGTACGCTGGCGAAAAAGTGGTAGACGGAAGAGGGTGGGATCTGCGCACGTTCGGCGACACTGTAGATCGACAGACTGGCCACGCCCTCGGCGGCCAGCAGTGTGCGGGCGGCATCGAGGATCGTATCGATCCGCGCCTGGCTGCGGGCGCGGGGTTTGCGTGGGGTGGCGAGTCGGGTCATCGAAGTCTCCTGCGGGGGCAGCGGGCATTGTACGAGGCGACTGACACCTTGTCTGTATGGGCACCGCTGCCCGGCTGGCAGGAGAAGGAAGGTCAGCCGCCGACGTTCRCGGTGCGGTCATTGAGCGGTTGAACAGGGCGTGCGTTCATCGGGTACAACGCCTTAAAGGCCTCCAGCTGGGCATGGGACAATTGCACTGGTTCGGTCAGGATGTTCCAGCGCACCCCCTCGCTGCAGGGAGGGGTGGTTAGCGATCCCATATAGGAATAGTAGTGACGGTTGGCCGGCAGCAGGTCTGCGATGTTTTGCATGTCCAGCGTTGTCTGGTCGCCCACTTTTTTGGGCATTGCGGCAAGAATGGGTTCCAGTGCCGGGTTG
>NZ_JBFUBK010000115.1:0-19427 GCF_056405815.1 Pseudomonas sp. P1_F1_2
ATGAACACCATTTCATCTTCGACCCCCAATACCTGGGCATCCAACGCACCGACAATCTGATCATCATCCAGATCACGCTGAGCGAAGGCCGTTCGGACGAGAAGAAAAAACTGCTCTACAAAACCATCGCCGAGAGTCTGAATCGCGAACTGGCCGTGCGCCTGGAAGATGTTTTCATTAATCTGGTGGAAGTGAAAAAAGAGAACTGGTCGTTCGGTAACGGGATTGCCCAGTACGCCCTTTGATTAAACCTTTTATACCTGTGAGCCACTGATGCCCCGAGTTTCCCGCAAGCAAGCCGACCTCAACCGCGAAATCATCGTCGAGGCAGCCACGCGGCTGTTTCGCGAACGAGGACTGCATGGCATCAGTGTCGTCGATGTCATGGGGGCGGCAGGCCTCACCCACGGCGGCTTCTACGGGCATTTCGAGTCCAAGGAAGCGCTGGCGCAGGAGGCCAGTGGCCGAGCGTTTGAACAATCGGCGGAGCGCTGGCGGGAGCGAATCAGCGATCACAAAGACGACAAGGACGCCGCACGCCGTGCGCTGATCGAGCCTTACCTGTCGCAGGACAGCCGCGACAATCCGGGTGACAGTTGCCCGGTGGCCGCCTTCGCCGGGGACATGTGCCACGAAGCGGCCGACAGTGGTTTGCGTCAGACCTTCATGGAGGGGCTCAACCGGTTGTTGAACGCCTACGGCACACTGTTGGATTCAGGCGATGCCCAAGCCGATCGGCAACAGGCGCTGGTGGAGTATTCGCTGATGCTCGGCGCCCTGACGCTCGCTCGCGCCAGTCGGGGCGATACGGTGTCGGATGAAATTCTCGACGCCGCCAGCACGTTTCTGACTGCAAAGCGTGCATCAAACTGAACAACCCCATGGCGATCCTCGGCCATTGCTAAACTGTCGGGGAATCAGCAATCTGAAGCGACATTCGAACCCCGACATTCCGATGCCCAAAGGAGCGCAGCATGCCCGCAACCGTTCTGGTACTGGTTGAAACCATCAATGATTACTTGCCGATTCTCGAAAATCAGGGTTTTCATCTGATTCTTGCCCCGACTCCAGCCGAGCGCGCTGCTGCCATTGGCCGGCATGGAGGTCAGATCGATGCGGTGCTGACCCGTGGGCCATTGGGCCTGTACGCCGATGAAATCAGCGCCCTGCCCAACCTCAAGATCATCTGCGTCATCGGCGCCGGTTATGAACACGTCGATTTGCAAGCCGCCGCCGACCGTGGCATCACGGTCACTAATGGTGCCGGCGTCAATGCGTCATCTGTCGCTGACCACGCCATGGCGATGCTGCTGGCACTGGTGCGCGACATTCCCCGTTGCGATGCAGCCGTGCGCCGTGGTGAGTGGYCGAAGATCATGCGCCCCTCCCTGGCCGGCAAGCGCCTGKGCATTCTCGGCCTTGGCGCCGTCGGCATGGCCATCGCCAAACGCGCTGCCAATGGCTTCGACATGACGGTGAGTTACCACAACCGCCAGCATCGCAGCGATGTGCCGTACACCTTTTGCTCCACCCCTACTGAACTGGCGCGCAACTCGGACTTTCTGGTTATCGCGGCACCTGGAGGACTGGGCACCAAACACCTGGTCAACAAATCCGTCCTCGACGCCTTGGGACCCAACGGGTTCCTCGTCAACATCGCCCGCGCCAGCGTGATTGTCACCACCGACCTGGTCAGCGCGCTTGAGCAACGACGCATTGCCGGCGCCGCCCTGGACGTGTTCGACGCAGAGCCGCACGTGCCCCATACGCTCAAATCGTTGACCAACGTGATCCTGACCCCGCACGTGGCCGGGCTTTCACCGGAGGCCACCCAGGGCACCGTTGAACTGGTCGGGAAAAATCTGGTGGCTTTCTTCAGCAACCAGCCGGTGCTGACACCGATTGCCCTGCCACTGCCTGTCGCCACCTGCTGAGTCGTTGACTAAAGGACGCCCAACAGCGTCCAGAGGCGACGAGACTCGGCATCCGCCGAGATCAACTCGCCCAGCAACTCGCTCAATGGCTTGTTGCCCCATTCCACACCGCGCCGGATCAAATAAGGGACGGGACTGTGGGGTTCGGTACGTGCCAGGTACTCGGCAATCAACAGCAACTGACGGTAGGCCTCGTCGCGACTCACCGGTTCACGAAACACCTGGGGCGCCGATGCCGCTTGCGGCGCGTCGTCATGTCCGGACGCCGCCACGGGCTGTACCTCCAGCGGCGCATCGGTTAACGGGCGTGGCTGCATGGCAATGAACTCCTGAACCAGTGTCAACAACGCCTCGATCACGTCTTGCAAGACTTTGAAGCCCGGCGCCTGGTTTCCCAGATAGGCATTGCACCATGTGTCGAGCCGTTGCAGATGTCGCAAGCTCGACAACAGACTGTCCTCACGGCGCAACCAGTGGGACAGCGGCGTGGCACGAATCAGTCCAGTGAGTTTTTTCTGTTCGCTGCGTGCTGTTTCCGCTGATGTTTTGGCCGCCTTGCTGTCATTGGCCAGTACCTGTTGCAACTGCAATCGCCGCCAGGCATCCAGGCAGTAACCGTCGAATTCACCACTTCGCGGTTCGAGCAACGGCGTGCGCGTCAGCAACACCTCACTGTAGCGTCGCGCCAGCCATTCAAGCGGAATCACCCGCCACGACTGATCACCGTCTTCGGCCAGAGGATGAAGGTGCTCGGGATAGCGCTCACATAAACCGGCGACCAGCGCGAGGCTGCCCGGCAATCCGTCCAGACCCTCCTGATGTAACCAGGCCTCACCGAGCCAGGCACACAGCATCAAGTCCTTGCTGCGCTCCAACAGCAACGTGGACGTCAGTTTTTCCAGTTCCGGCCACTGCGCCCGCTTGATCGACGACTGCCAGACGCCCGTAGGCAGACTGGTGTCGTCCTCGCGACGCAGTTCACGCGCCTGGTCGAACTCGCGCTCGTAGCGCAAGTCCTCGCCGCAAGGTGCTTGCTCGCTAATGGGTTCGAGCAGTCGGACAATCAGTTCCGGCAACGGTGGTGAAATCTGATTCAAAACCCCTCCTCCTCAGTCATGACCGTCGCGGACGCGGTCGACCTGGTTTGCATGAATGGAGAACGCGGGGCCCGGGTGGGCAGCGGTGGAATAGACAACGGCAGCTTCGCACCCTGGCTCATTAATGACAGGCGCATAAACATCAGCGTCTGTTGCGCCGTGCTGGTCTGCGCGGTCACCGGCAGGCGCAAAGCCAGTGGAAAATCGGTGAAATCCATATTGGGCTGGCGCTGCACGGACTGGTGCGCACGGATCAAGCGCAGCAATGACCACGGGCCGCCATATTCCCAATCGGCCTCAAAGTCACGCACCATCAGATTGGGCTGCAAGGGATCGTTGGCCGGACGTTGCGAGCCGTTTCTGGCCCAGCGCAAGGTCAGCCGGACCGGTTGCCCGACCATCCAGCGCAGGTTCGGCTGGGTTTCGCCCGGGTAATTGATCTGTTGATTGCCGGCATTCAAACCCCAGGCAATCACTTGATCGGCGCCCCGTTCCTCCTCGCGATCGGTTCGCCAGCGCACGTCCATTTCAACGCCAATGATGCCGCTCTTGTCTCGCACAAACAGCGGGTTTAACCATGTGCTGGCCTGCTTCAGACGGTTGAGAAAATCTTCGGCTGCCACCCGTTCCGGCGTCTGGCTGAGCTGTAATCCGGCTTGAGCCACGGGCAGACGCTTGTCGATCAACTCGAGAAAATGCTGGACCCGGGCCGGGTCAGCGTCGGTGGCTTGCACGCCATTGGCAAACGGGAAGCGTTCGGCCAAGTACTGATTGAAATAATTGGCCAGGTCGTTCCATRCCGCTGCCGCTTGCTGTTGCTGCAGGAGCTGACAGCGTTGCATGGCGCTTTGTTGCAGGTCCAGCGCACGTAACGCCAAGGTCCCACGCCCACCGGACAGGTTGGCAGTTTGCAAAATCTGACCGCAGGACGTGGCGTCCATTTCGATGAAATCGCGGCTCACCAGCTGCTCGATCTGGGCCGGCGAGCTGGCAGGATTCTGGTCCTTGTACTTGAGCAACTCTTCGTTGAGCGCACTGAATTGGGTAACGCGCTCGTAGTCCAGCGCCGAGAGATTCTGTTGCTGAGTCTTCAACCATTCCAGTGCTGAGGTGCGCCGCTCGGTAATCCCGAGCATGGTGTTGAATTGCTGCTTGAGGCTCAGCTTCAAATCCTGCACATCGCTGGCGCCGTACAATTGCAAGCCGAGGTTTTTCGAGCCATCCCACTGACTGATTTCACTGCGCCCGCCGAACAATGGCTGCGCGGTGATCTCCGCAAGACCGTCGACAACCTGAGCGATAGCGCGGCGGTTTAATGCGTTTTGCACTCGCATCGCCAAATCATTGCGGTGCACTTCGGCGAAGGCTTTTTGCAGGGCCACTGCTTGCGGTGCAAGCACATTGAAAACACCGTCGCCACGGGGGCGGTCGTTTTGATCCTTGAGGCTCAACCACATGGCCTTGGCTGCCGCCGCTTCTGCCGCCTGAACCAATGCATCGCGATACGCCGGCGGGATACGCGGCAGCTCTTCGGCGGCATAACTCTTGTAGCTGGCAAAATAGTTCAGCGCCGTGCTGAGGTCATCGCCATCAACGCTTTGCCCCTCAATGGCATCGGCGGTCTTGTCTGCGCGTAAGGCGATGGCCACGAAATCGCGTTTGAACAGCGCCTGCACCGCGTTGTTCAACTGGCTGACATGCACTTGCAACGCCAGCTGCCCACTGCCTTGCTGGACCAGCAAGTTGCCTCTGGCCCCTGCCTGCGCGATCCATTGGTCACGAAAGCTTTGCTGCAACTTGGACGCTTGCTGATCCAGCTGTTGTTCAACCTGCGGGCCGAGCAAGCTGCTCTGGCGCACTTTATCCATCATCTCGCGATAACCCGGCACCAGGTCCTGCCCCTTACCGCGGCTCCAGGCGGAGTTGGTCAGGCCGACCAGCGCTTGCAGGTCATCGATCAATGCGCGCAAATCCTCAAGCTCCGTCAGGGAGTTGCCGCTGCCTGCCTCCAACCGTTCCAGATGCAACTTGAGGTAACCGGCCTGGCGGACAAAATTGTCAGCGAGAAAATACTGGTCAAGCCAACGCTCCATCAGCCCGGAAAAATTTTCCTCGATGACTTGCCGCTCCATGGCCAGGTCCAGCGGTTTCAAGTCGCCAGCATTGGCATCGAGCAACATCCGGTTGTAAAAACCGGCACGGGGCAAGCTGCCGACATTGAGGTTCAGGGACAAGGCGTTGTTGCTCAGCAACGCCAGGTCTTCGAGTGGGGCCTTGGGGTTGTTCAGCGCCTGATTGAACCATTGGTTCTGCTGCTCAAGGCGCACCGCGCGCTCCACCAGGTCTTTGGCTTTGACGTAATTTTGCCATTGGGCCGGGTCCTCACTTTCGACGTTGCCACGGCGCTCGGTGTTGCGGATGCCCTTGAGTTTCACCAGCTCCGCATTCAGCAAGTCGTGCAAGGGCTCCAATAAGTGGCTCTGGGCGGTCAGGCGCAGTTGGTTTTCCAGCTGCACATCCAGTGAAGAAAACCAGGACGTGGGAAACGCTACGGAAGTAAAGGTCCAGCGCGGGGCCTTTTCCAACACCCGCCAGAATCCCTGGACGTTGCGTCGTGTCGACTCCAGCCGATGCGACTCGTCGGTAACCGTCAGGTAGTTTTTCTGCGCACCTTGCAACAGACGCGACAGCTCATGCGCATCTTTGACAGAGTCCTGCCAGACCCAGAGCATGCTCGCGGCCCACACCACACCGACCACCAGCGCCACCACCCCCGTCAATCGCTGCCAACGCTGACGCAAGCGCAACAGGCGCGGTACCACTTGCGACAATCCCCGCTCGGCGACTACCCGGCGCTGCCACAATTGGCGGGCGAATGCACTTTGTTGCAACCCGGTGTCGTAGGCTGAAAATCCGTCCGGCGTGTCTTGCGTCGGTTGGTTAGCGGTGAAATAAACGCCACGAAAACGCGGCGCCTCACCTTGGGCATTGCCTTGGAACACCGGCTCCAGCACCGTTTGCAGATTGCGCCTCAGCGCCTCGATACGTTCCGGCAACCCGAACAGCTCGCCCTTCAAATGGCCCGACAATGTGCCGATTTCGATGATCGATTCAGCCAAGGCACGGTTAACCTGATCCAGCGCCTGATCGCTCCATTGCGCCTGCCAGGCTGACTCGGGGCCAAACGGTGTCGACCAGCCCAGCGTGCGTTCGCGGGCATCAACGGGCAGTGCCGTGATCAGCTCCTGAAACCCGGGCAGCTCTTCCATACCGGTGATCACGACATACACCGGCAAGCTCAGGCCGAATCGTTGCAGCACGTCGATGAAGCGCCGACGGGCCGCCAGACCGAGGCTCGCGGCCAACTCGACATTGCCCAATCGACTGACCGGGACCGTCCAGATCACCCCGTCCAGTGGTCGTTTGCTGCGCAAGCGCAAGATCAATCCCAGCAAACGCCACCAGCCGCCTCGTTGCAGGTTCATGCCTTCTTCCGGCAAAAACAGCGCCTGTGGCACCACCAATACCGCACCTTCGGGGTCCGACCACCAGCGCCCGAACCAGGCGGGTTTGTCGGTTGGTTGCAGACGCCACTGGCTGCACAATTGAGTGCCCTGGGTTTCGTCGCCGAGCATCAGTAACCACGGGATCTGATACCGGTCCTGAGCGCCCTGCTCCTGCTCCATATGGCGGACCGAGGTATAAAAACTGCGGACCGCCGCCCCGCTCTGGGTGCGCAACCACCAGACCACGCCCCCGATGATAATCAGCAGCAACAACAACCCAATGATCAGACTCACCCACCCCAACGCGCTCATGAGTCTTGCTCCGAGGTGCTGACCGAGTCGGTCATCTGCAACACCGGATCAAGCTCCTGGCGAATGTCACGCCAGAAAAACTGCCCCAGCCCTGTCAGTATCAGGACCATGGCGAGAATCCCCACGCCAAGCCGAAAACCATCCGGTAACGATTGACGTACCGGCAACTGCACCGGTGGCACCGCAGAGGGCTGCTGAAGCCGGGCACTGACATCGGCATAATCAGGTTCGTGCTGCCAGGCAAAGGTAAACAGCGCCAGACGCAGTTTTTCATGCCGCGATTGCCCCAGCTCACCACGCATGCGCCCCTCAAATCCCAACACCAGGCACTGCAAATAGACATTGGCCAGATCGCGGGTAGCGGGAATCTGTTCGTCCAGCAGAGCCTTGATCGCCAGCGGCAATTTTTCACCGGCCTGACGGCTGGCGTACATCCGCGATTCCAGCGGCTTCTCCTGCCACACAGACTGGCCCGGCCAGGGTGTAAACAACAGCGTTTCGTCGATCAACGCGACAAAGGCATAGACCAGCGCCTTGACCTGGTCGGTCGCCGCATCACCGACCCGGGCGTATGCCGTTCGCCACAGCCGCTGGGAGATTTGCGTCGACAGATCGACCACCGCTTCCACCAGCGCGTCATCGTCGCTGTCCTTGGGCAACTGATTCCATTCCTGGGACCATTGCAACCAGGCCTCGCGAAAGGCGCTGCTCAGTGGCGCCTCACGAAGGCTCCGTGTGCCCGTCCCGGCATTTCCCTCAGACATTCGACGCCCCTTCCTGGATCAAGCACCTTCACTCGCCTGGGCCACAAACAACACCACTTGCCATGGACTGCTCGCCGGTTTTGAGGCCGGCGCGGCAATCAGTAACGGCAATTGCCCGTCGAACCATTGGCCATCGGCCGTCACCACAAACAATCGCGTGTCCTCGCCGACGCTGTAGGCCACTTGCTCGTTGCGGCTCATGGCCTGGTGGGGCAAACCGCTCATGCGTTGCCGGCTCAACAACGTAATATGCGGCGCCGAGGCAATGATCGCCCCACTCAGCCATTCGCTGGCCGCCTGCTCGCTGGCACCGTTGGGCATGCGCAAACCGATGACCAGACGCTGGCTCGGCTGATCGTCGGGCAGTTGAATCGAGAAGCTCTGTTCGCTGCGTTCAAACGGCACACTGCGATAGCCGGCGCGAATCAGTTCCAGGGTTCTGTCGAGCCAGTCGAGGACCGGCTCATAGCCTTGTTGCAGCTCCAGAAAGTCCAGCGGGGCAAAGGGCGGCACGCCCGCCAGCGGGTCCAGGGCCGACCAGGCTCCCGCCAGCCCGAGCAACACCCCGTATAACGCCTGTGGCGATGCCAGTCGGCTGTTCAACGTTCCTTCGACCTCCGGCAGACGCGCCCAAAGCGCCGTCAACTGGCGACGAATTTCCATCGCATCGTCCTGATTTCCGGCCTGTTGCGCCTGGCGCAAACGGCCGGCGAGGAACATGCATTTCTCTCGCGTCCTGGCGCACAGCCCGGCGACCCGGCGACCCAACACCGATTCCGGCGACAGGCATGGCGTGGGCGGCGTGTAGGGCAAGGACAGAAAACCACCGCCCTCCTTGCGAATTTTCAGCAGAGGCAAGCAAACGGAATCGGCCTTGTTCAACTGCGTGCACAAACGCGGGTTCGGCCGCCACACCGTGATCGACTCGGGGTACTCGCCGCTGGTCAAATCCGGCAACGCATCGCCGACCACCGATTGCAGTCGCCCTTTGAGCGGCAACAACTGCCCGGCACGCCACAATGGGCTGACGGCGAGATACACCGTCACCGTGGCGTTCTGCGAGGCGTTGACCGCTTCGCTTATATCGAGCTCCAGTGTCGGCCCGACACCCACCTGCACATTGACCGGCAGGCCGTCCGGCATCGTCGCTTGCAGACTGACCAGGCGCACCAACCCGGCACTCAGTGCACCGGGGTCGAATTCCACCCGGCTCACCCCCCAGAACCACGGATTGCAGGCCTGGGCAAAGTGCGCCACCAACGCTTCGGCGCGCAACCCTTGCAACTGGAAATGCTGGGGCAACAACTGCATGCCTTCGTGCCAACAAACCGCGTCAGGTAACAGGCTCATACGACTCCCTTCGACGTCTACATCACCGCGCAAAACGGCGCACTGACAATGGGTTCACTGCGCAGTGTTGTTGACCAGCGTCATCTCGCGGCTGTCGAACTTGAGCCAGGCATCGCTCTGATCATCGAGCCGTAATCGGTGTGCTCCGGGAGTGTTATAGCTGGCGAAGACCAAAAGTCCAGTCGCCCGCTTGCCCCCCAGCGGGAAGGGTTGTTTGTCGATGAACTGGCCGGGGACCAGCTCCAGCCCCCACACCGTTATCAACTGCCGATAGTCGCGTTGATATTGATCACGCTCGGCAAACCACTGCCGCGCCGTGATGCCGGACAACTGCTTGAGCAAGTCCGGGTCGTTCACGGCGATGAAATCCACAGCGATCGGAGTGTCGTCGTTGGCCTTGGGCGCGACGTCCAGGGTCAGGTTGTCGAGGTCCACCCGAGGCCCGAAAAACGAGCACCCGGATAGGGTCAGGAACAGGGCGAAAGCAAAAAAACGTGCAAACAAAGTGAATTGTCCTTTTCTCGAGGCGGTCCAAGATTGTTTTTCGCTTGCTTTTTTATAGACCTGTTCTAGCGTCTTGGGTAGTTCGGCCCCCCTATGCCGAATGTGGAAGGTTTGTCAAAGGAACGACAGGTCCATCTGCCACCCTTTCTAACCTACGGTCCAGCAAGGGAAAGCGATGAACGGGCCTCCCGATGCATTGCGCCCGCTCATGCATCGGAGTCAGCCAACATGGCAGAAAGTACTCAGCACAAGCTCGACAGGGTCCGCCCGCCAAGGGTGCAAATCACCTACGACGTCGAAATCGGCAACGCCATCGAGAAAAAAGAATTGCCGTTGGTCGTCGGAATCCTGGCCGACCTTTCCGGCAAACCACTCGAGCCACTTCCCAAGTTGAACGAACGGCGCTTCACCGAGATCGACCGCGACAACTTCAACGAAGTGCTCGCCTCTATTGCCCCGCGCGCCACCTTGCAGGTCACCAACACGCTCAGCGGTGACGAGAGCAAGCTCAACATCGAACTCAACTTCAAACACATCGACGACTTCGACCCGGTCAAGGTGGTCGAGCAAGTGACCCCGTTGCGGCGTCTGTTCGAAGCCCGTCAGCGTTTGCGTGACCTGCTGACCAAACTCGACGGCAACGATGACCTGGACAAGCTGTTGCGCGACGTCATCGCCAACACCGAAGGCCTGCAAGAGATCAAGTCTGCGCGCCCGGAAACCGCTCCCCCCGCAGGTGACAGCGAAGCACCGAGCGATGCCCCCGATCAACCGCAGGCCTGATCACTTATTCACTTAAGGAGACGTCGCCATGCCCGCTTCAGCCAGCGCCAACACCAGWGAAAGCACTACTCAAAGCCTGTCCTTGCTCGACCGCATCATCGCCGAAGGCCGCATGGCCCATGACGATAGCCAGCAGGACTATGCCCGCGACATGCTCGCGGAGTTCGCCACCCAGGTTCTCGACGAAGGCATGGCCATCGACAAGGACACCGTGGCGATGATCAACGACCGCATCAGCCAGATCGATGAATTGATCAGCGCGCAACTCAATGAAGTCTTGCACCACCCCGACTTACAGAAACTCGAAGCCTCCTGGCGCGGCTTACACCTGTTGGTGCAAAACACCGAAACCAGCTCCAGGCTCAAATTGCGCTTGCTGAATGTGACTCAGAAAGAGCTGCAGAACGACCTGGAAAAAGCTGTCGAGTTTGACCAGAGCGCGCTGTTCAAGAAGATCTACGAAGAAGAATACGGCACCTTCGGCGGCCACCCGTTCAGCCTGCTGGTGGGTGACTACACCTTTGGCCGTCACCCGCAGGACATCGGCCTGCTGGAGAAACTGTCGAACGTCGCCGCAGCGGCGCACGCCCCGTTCATTGCCGCCGCCAGCCCACGGCTGTTCGACATGAACAGCTTCACCGAACTGGCCGTGCCACGTGACTTGTCGAAAGTCTTCGAGAGCCAGGAACTGATCAAATGGCGCTCGTTCCGTGAAAGCGAAGATTCGCGCTACGTGTCGCTGGTGTTGCCGCATTTCCTGCTGCGCCTGCCGTACGGCCCGGACACCTCGCCGGTCGAAGGCATCAATTACGTTGAGGACGTCAACGGCAGCGACCACGGTAAATACTTGTGGGGCAACGCCGCCTGGGCCTTGTCGCAACGCATCACCGAAGCCTTCGCCAAGTACGGCTGGTGCGCGGCGATTCGCGGGGCCGAAGGCGGTGGCGCAGTCGAAGGTTTGCCAGCCCACACGTTCCGCACCACCTCCGGCGACTTGTCACTCAAGTGCCCGACTGAAGTGGCAATCACCGATCGCCGGGAAAAAGAGCTCAACGACCTCGGTTTCATCGCCTTGTGCCACAAGAAAAACAGCGACGTGGCGGTGTTTTTCGGCGGCCAGACCACCAACAAATCCAAGCTGTACAACACCAACGAGGCCAACGCCAACGCGCGGATTTCGGCGATGTTGCCTTACGTGCTCGCCGCCTCGCGTTTCGCGCACTACCTGAAGGTGATCATGCGCGACAAGGTTGGCAGCTTCATGACCCGTGACAACGTGCAGACCTACCTCAACAACTGGATCGCCGATTACGTGCTGATCAACGATAACGCGCCGCAAGAAATCAAGGCGCAGTACCCGTTGCGTGAAGCCCGTGTGGATGTGACTGAAGTCGCCGGCAAGCCGGGCGCCTACAAGGCCACGGTGTTCCTGCGGCCACACTTCCAGCTGGAAGAACTGACCGCCTCGATCCGCCTGGTCGCCACCCTGCCGCCACCGGTAGCCGCCTGACCACTGACCCGTGGCGAGGGGGCTTGCTTCCTCGCCACGGGGCTCAATCGGTGGCTCGACTGATCGGCATGGGCGTTCACCCCACTTAATTGCGATAACCTTCAGGAGTTTCATGCGATGGATGCAATCATTCTCGACCTCGGCGGCGACATCAAAGGCGACAGCCTGCTTGAGGGCTATAAGGACAAGATCGAAGTCATGTCCTACAGCCACAACGTGGCCATGCAGGTGACCAACGATGTCAGCAACTCGGAACGGACTTCCGGCAAGCCACACATCGGTGAGTTCACGTTGACGAAGTTCGTCGACAGCTCGACTCCATCTCTGAACGAATATTGCTGCGCCGGCAAACCGATTCCGGAAGCAAAGGTCATCATCGGTCGCAACGCGGCTGAAGGCAGCGGCCAACTGATGCCGTTCATCATCTACACCCTGACCAACGTGGTGCTGTCCAACGTAAGCGTCAGCGGCGGAACGGGTGGCAAACCGGTGGAAACCCTGTCCCTGAACTTCACCAAGATCAAATGGGAGCTGACTGCGCAAAAGGACGACGGAACCAAGGAAGGCACGGCCGCCTCGACCTGGGATCTGGCTGCCAACAAGCTCGTCAAGTAAGCGCACGCGTCGGCCATGGCTGGCAGCCGCTTCCTCCCGCCGCTGTTCGAGCGACTCGCCTCAAGCGAGGTCGACACGCTGCGCGTGTTCGACCTTCAAGGCCTGCTCGACTCGGTCCGCACGGAACTGCTGCGCCTGTTCAACACCCGACGCGGTCCACACGCGCTCACCTCACCGCCGAGCATTCTCGACTACGGCATCGCTGACTGGACCGCCCTGCAACAGCAACGCAGCGATGACCGTCGTCAGTTGGCGCGGGACGTGCGCGAGGCCATTACCCATTTTGAGCCGCGCCTGCGACTGGGCGAAGTTCAGGTCGAGCCAGTGCCCGGTCAACCGCAGCAACTGAGGATTCGGTTGGTCGGGGAGCTACGCAGTGGCCGTCAGCACTGGCCGGTGGCCTTTTTTATCGAGCGGGTCAGCGATGGCCTTGAGGTGCGTCATGAGCGACTCGATTGACCCGCAACTGCTCGACTATTACCAGAAGGAACTGACCTGGTTGCGCCATGCGGGAAGTATTTTCGCCGAACGTTACCCCAAGGTTGCCAGGCGCCTGGAGCTGTCTCCCGGGGAATGCCCCGACCCGCACGTCGAACGGCTGCTGGAGGGTTTTGCGCTTCTGGCGGCGCGCCTGCAACGGCGACTGGATGACGACTACGCCGAATTCAGCGATGCGCTTCTGGAACAACTGTATCCATTGGCGATGCGCCCCCTGCCATCTTGCGCCATCGTGCAATTCGAACCGGACCCCAGCAAAGGCAATCTGGACGACGGTTACCCGTTGCCCCGCGATACGCCATTGTTCGTCACCACCAGCAAAGGCGAAAGCATCCATTTTCGCACCACTGCGGCGGTTCGTTTGTGGCCATTGGAAATCAATGAAGCATTGATGTTGGGCAGCGAAGAAGCCCAGGCCCTGACGGGCGTCGCTCAGGCTCGTTCGGCGCTGCGTCTGGGCCTGCGTTGCCTGGGCGACAGTCAATGGTCAACGCTGGGCATCGAACAATTGCGTATCCACCTGAGCGCCTCGCCGGTGATCAACGCTTGTCTCTATGACCTGCTCGGTGCTCATGCCGTGAAGGTGCTGGCCGGCCCCATCGGCAGCGTGCCGAAGGGGCTTGAGGGGCTGCCACACATCGTCGGTTTTGCCAGCGATGAAGTGTTGCTACCAGACGAGGATGGCGTGCACCCTGGCATGCGCTTGTTAGCCGAATACTTTGCCTTCCCGGACAAATTCAACTTCTTTGATTTGCCTCTGGCCGGTGTCACCAGCGATCACCAGGCCCTGTATGTGTACATCGTCTTTGACCGTGCGCCGAGCAATCGAATGCACCTTCAGGCCAGCGATTTTGCACTGGGCTGCACGCCGGTGATCAACCTGTTTCCGCGAACCTCAGAGCCACTGCGTCCGGACGGCACCCGCAGCGAATACCGCCTGGTGGCCGACAGTCATCGGGAAAACAGCGTCGAGATCCATAGCATCCGGGCGATGCGGGCCAGCACCCGCCAGGGCGTACAGCGAGTACCGGCCTATTACGGCAGCCAGCACAGCGGAAACGATAAACAGTGTTACTGGCACGCCCGGCGCGTTAGCGGCATGACCCCGAATCGCCTCGGCACTGACCTGTTGCTGAGCCTGGTGGATACCCGACTCGACCCGCTGACGGACGCCATCGAATACAGCCTCACCGCCGAACTGCTCTGCACAAACCGACACCTGGCTCAGAGCCTTCCCGCCGGCACGCCGTTAGGCTTTGAGCGTCCGGGCCCGGTAGCCTGGGCGCGCCTGCGCAATCCTCCAAGCCCACAGAGTTTGCCGCGCCTGGACGGAGAATCGCGTTGGCGGCTGGTGTCGCAACTGAGCCTCAATCATTTGTCGCTGGTCGAAGGGCCACAGGCTCTGGATGCACTCAGGGAAATTCTGCAATTGCACAACCTGCGTGACGAGGCCAGCGCCTGGCGACAGATCGAAGGCTTGCTTGGCCTCGGTTGCGAACGGGTCATCGCCCATGTCGGCGAAGACGCCTGGCGCGGCTGGCGCAATGGACTTGAAGTGCGGTTACAGCTTGATCCGCAGCATTTCGTCGGCAGCAGCGCGGTGTTGTTTTCAGCGGTACTGGCGCAATTCTTTTCGCTCTATGCCACCGCCAACCGCTTTGTGCGCACGGTACTGGTTCAATCAGACAAGGAGGTCAAAGCATGGCAACCCCAAGCCGGCATGCCGCTGTCCCTCTGAGCCTGAGCCAACGACTGCGTCAGGAACCCCAGGCGTTCGAATTGTTGCAGGCGTTGTTGCTGCTGGAACGCGAACATCCCCAGGCCGAATCGCTGGGCAGCGGCACCGCCCCGCAAGCGGAAGCACTGCGCTTGCGGGGGCCGTTGACGCCACTATTCTCGGCCAGTGAAATCGAAAGCCTCACCCAGGAACCCGGCCAGCAGCCGGTCCTGAGCACACCGGTATTTGGCCTTGGCGGCCCCGACGGCCCCCTGCCCTACGCCTATCAGGAATGGTTGCAGCAACGGGCACGGGCCAAGGATCATGCCCCCGCCGAATTCCTTGACCTGTTCCAGCATCGACTGCTGAGCCTGCTGTACAAAGTGATGCGCAAACACCGGATCGCCGCAGGTTTCACCGCACCCGGAGTCTCCCCGGTGCAGGTGCAATTGCGGGCACTGACCGGACTGCTGCCCAAAGCGTTGCAGGAACGACAGGCCATCCCCGATTGCGCCGTGCTGGCGTGCACCGCCCTGTTTACTGATGGACGCCGCTCCCTTGCCGGATTTGCCGCGATCATACGTGAGCAGTTCGAACTACCCGTAGAGCTCAGTGCCTTTCAAGGTGCCTGGCGCGAGATCCCGCCCGCCAGTCGCAGTCGCTTGCAACCGGGTGGGCGCAATCTGCAATTGGGCGTCAGCGCGGTGGCCGGCACTCGGGTCTGGGATGAACACGCAGGTTATCGCCTGACCCTCGGCCCGCTGACGTCTGCCCAGGCCGCGCGGTTTCTGCCCGATGGCGAATCTCATGCTGCGCTCGCCAGCCTCAGCGCCCTGTATTTCGGTCCGGATCTGGATTGCACGCTGGTGCTGCTGGTACGTGGCGCCGGCCCAATGAAACTTGGACGTCAAGCGCCTCCAGTGCTCAGTTGGAATGGCGGTCTGCAACGTCAGGCCAGCCTTGCCGTGCAACGGATCACCATCGGCCTTCGTCAGCCGGAGATCACCTGAACATGGAACTGGCCAGCCTGATCGGACGCCTCAACCCGGACAACCGCCGCGCCCTCGAACGAGCCGCGCAACGCTGTCTGCAACGGGGCCATCACTACGTCGAAATTGAGCACTTGCTGCTGGAACTGCTGGACATCGAGGGCGGTGACTTCGCTTATCTGCTGCCGCGTTTCGGCCTCGAGCGCGATGCCTTGACGGCGGAAATCAACAAGGCGCTGGACCTGTTCAAATCCGGCAGCACACGCACCCCGGCATTGTCGTCACACACCACCGGCCTGCTCGAAGATGCGGTAGTGCAAGCCAGCGTGCTAGGGCTGGACAGCATTCGCTCGGGGTTACTGCTACTGGCATTGATCGACCGCGACGAGCGCCGCAGCCTGCTGCTCAACAGTGCTTCTTCACTGTTGAAAATCCCTCGCGAGGCACTGCGCAACAATCTGCTGGAATGGACCGAAAGCTCTCGGGAACACGTGGGGGCGGTACGTTCTCCAGGGGCTGGCAACCCGGGGCCAAAACACGATGGCGTACTGGACCAGTACACCCAGGACCTTACCGCCGACGCTCATGCCGGGCGAATAGACCCCATCGTCGGCCGCGATGGCGAGATCCGCCAATGCATCGACATCCTCCTGCGCCGCCGGCAGAACAACCCGATTCTTGTTGGTGCACCGGGCGTGGGCAAAACTGCGGTGGTCGAAGGCCTGGCCCTGCGCATTGCCGCCGGGGACGTGCCGCCGTCGTTGCAGGAAGTCAGTTTGCGGGTGCTTGACCTTGGTCTGTTGCAGGCCGGCGCCGGGGTCAAAGGTGAGTTCGAGCAACGCCTCAAAGGCGTGATCGACGCGGTGCGCAGCGCCGAGAAACCGATCATTTTGTTCATCGACGAAGCCCACACACTGATTGGCGCTGGCGGTGCCGAAGGCGGCAGCGACGCGGCCAACCTTCTCAAACCGGCGCTCGCCCGAGGCGAACTGCGCACCCTCGCCGCGACCACCTGGCTTGAGTATAAAAAATACTTCGAGAAGGACCCGGCCCTTGCCCGGCGTTTTCAACTGGTACAAGTCGAAGAGCCGGACGAAACCACCGCCGTGGAAATGCTCCGTGGTGTCGCTGCCAAACTCRAACAACACCACGGCGTGCAGGTGCTGGACGCTGCGATTCACGAAGCGGTGAAACTGTCCCACCGCTACATCTCCGGACGCCAGTTACCGGACAAGGCAATCAGCGTGCTCGACACCGCGTGCGCCCGTGTCGCCCTCGGCCAGCACGACGTGCCACCGCCACTGGAAAGCCTGCGCCACCGCCAGAACAGCCTCAAAGATGAAGTCGAACGCCTGCGCCGCGAACAGGCGACCGGACTCGATCATCGTGAGCGCATCACCCTGCTGGAAAGCGAATCGACCGGCAATGTGCAGGCCATTCGCGAACTGGAAACCCGCTGGAACGAAGAGCGAGTCGCCGTGCGCGAGTTGCTGGAAACCCGCAGCGAGTTGCTGGCCTTGAGCGAGCGCGCCGACAGCGACAAACCGGACGAAGCCATCGACAGCCGTATCGATCACCTGGCTGCAGAACTGGTACGACTGGAAGCAGGACTCGATGCCATTCGCCAGGACGACCCGCTGGTGCCGGAACAGGTCGATACCAAAACCGTCGCCGCCGTCATCGCCGGCTGGACCGGCATCCCGGTCGGAAAAATGCTCGCTGACGAAGCCCACGCCGTACGCACCCTCGGCCAGCGCATGGGTTTGCGCGTCATGGGCCAGAGCATTGCGCTGGGCACCATCGCCCAGCGTCTGCAGGCCTACCGTGCCGGCCTTACCGACCCGCAAAAACCGGTCGGCGTGTTCCTGCTGGTCGGCCCCACCGGTGTCGGCAAAACCGAAACCGCTTACGCGCTAGCCGATGCGCTGTATGGCGGCGAACGTAACCTGATCAGCATCAACCTTTCGGAATACCAGGAAGCCCACACCGTCAGCCAACTCAAAGGTGCCCCGCCCGGCTATGTTGGTTATGGCAGCGGCGGCGTGCTCACCGAAGCGGTGCGGCGTAAACCTTATTCGGTGGTGCTGCTCGACGAAATTGAAAAGGCCCACCCGGATGTGCTCGAAGCCTTCTACAACGTCTTCGACAAAGGCGTCATGGAGGACGGCACCGGGTTGGTGGTGGACTTCAAAAACACTGTGATGCTCGCCACCAGTAACGTCGGTGCTGAATTGTTGCTCGACACACCCGTGGCGCAACTGGGCACCGACGCCTTCAACGAAGCGTTGCACAAAGTGCTGCTGCAAGCATTTCGCCCGGCGTTTCTGGCGCGGATGACGGTGGTGGCGTATCGGCCACTGGATGAGGCAACACTGGAAGGGATTGTGTTGGCGAAGCTGGAGAAACTGCGTGGCCGATACAAAGCCGCGACTGGAAAACAGTTCGAATTTGATGCCGGGATTGTCCAGGCAGTGTTGGCCAAGTGCAGTGCGGCGGGTGCGAGGGATGTTGAAAATGTGTTGATGACGCAGGTGACGGGGAAGTTGGCGGAGTGGGTGCTTGAGTAAATGATTATTCAGGTGCCGTCAGGCACCCTCAAAGGAGTTTCAGGATCATGGCAGTTATCGTGTTGCACAATTCGGATGATCAAGGTGGCCGTGCTCCGGCGCTGTTTGCTGGTACCGGGGCCGTTCTGATCAATGTTCTGTTCGTTGGTAGCCGGATATCACCAGCCACACTCCATCACATACGCACCGTGACCATGACCTACCCTGGTCCCAACCTGGTGTTCTGGATGGGGCATGGAAATGCGGGAATAAAAGTTCCTCTGAGAGCTGGCCACCCCATGACGACTCCTCCCGCCCAATGCGTGCATTCACAAGATTTGATAGATGCTTTAAGCATGTTGAATCCCGAAAGAATCTACTTCATGACATGCAGGGCGCTGCGTTGGGTCGAACGTGAATATCAGCGGTTTTATGCCTCCATGTCCTTCCTCCCTCGTCGGGTCACAATATTCGCTGCCAGGGTCAATCTGCTGGGCGGAGCATTGAAGCCAACAATAACCGCCATCTTGTCAGGCGTGGCAAATCCGCCAGGAGCATTTGGCGTTGGCCACCTGTTTGAGTCACTCGACGTGTATGGCGAATCATTCATTGAGTGGCAACAACGCTCCAATCCCCAGACCAGTCCAGGTGGCTATAACGAGTCACCCATTTAATCAACCCGATCCAACCCGGATACGACTGCACTCGCCGCCGAGTGTCGCCAGTGAAAAACTCCGCGGCATGGACAGCAATTAATTCATGGAGGTCAAACGTATGCCTATGAAATTTGACGATGCCCAATTGAGAGTCGACGTTGACGAGGATATATCGGCGATAGGTCAAAGTTTTAGTCAGGCGTTGACCAACGGAATTGTATTCACCATCAAGTCCCCCAACGGCAAGATGATTCAATTCAAGTCCAGAACCATGAAATGGCTGGAAGGCCCTCAAGTAGATAACTATGTCACCGACATCGAAGGCTATTTCAAACCTGACGCACTCGACTGGGATGTTGACGTAGTACCGAGAGAAGCCAGCGACAAAAAAAACCCCTACTACGACGAAGGAGGTGCCTGCTCAAGAACGGCCACCACAACCAAAATTGCCGACCAGCCCGGCGTTGCACACACTCAAAACTTCCTGTTTGAAGTAGGTAAAAACATTAACGAGATGGGAAGCCATGGCACCAAAGATAAATTCAGGGCCATCAGTATTATTTTTTTTAATAACCAGGTCACCCACAAGGTCGATTGGAGTCGAACGGGAAAAGGCGATGACAGTTATTACAAAGTAGCAGTGACC
>NZ_JBFUBK010000116.1:0-18751 GCF_056405815.1 Pseudomonas sp. P1_F1_2
GGCGCTGCGCGCCCGGCGGATAGCCCAGGTGGTGGCCGAGCTCAGCACTCAGGGCTCGCTCGATCAAAGCCTTCTTGAACGCCGCAGAGGCGTCCTCAATGGCTTCCGCTGTCATCGGTCCATCAGTGAATTGCTCGAGCAGCTCTTTCGGGATTTTCGGCAGCTCTCGCAACGCGGGTTTCTTCTTGGTTGGCATACATGCACCTCTTACTCATGTTATGCCCGAACACAAAATTTCTGACACCCCCGTCGACGAATAACGCAGTACGCACAATTCCAATCCTCAGAAACGAAAAAACCGGCCGAAGCCGGTTTTTTCACCCCAGCTGCCAGAGAACTGAATCTCTGCGTGCGGGGTGAGTAGTGGGCTGACCCTAAATTGAGTGCGTCATGCACGTCATTTGAATGAGGGCTCCTACTGTTGTGTGGGATTCCTTACCGATTACCTGATTCGATAGGGGAACAATCAATAACTTTGAAAAGTTTGTCTTTTTTAAACAACACATTTCCATCCACTAACCAACCTCCACTGACGTCACCCGTGCGGTCCAAACCTCCACTCATCCCTCTGGGAGATACGTTCAGCGACGGCGTTGGTCGTAAAGCCAGCATCGACGACGAACCTGCGCGGCCTTAAAGTAATCACCAGGCTTGGTGACTTCGAGCCAGTTGCAGGGGGAGCGAATGCTAGCGCACAGAGAAACATCGCTTGGCGGTACCCAGGAACCGCACGCGGTGCCCGGCGGGTGGGCGGTTGTAAAGCGCTGGTTACGCTGGGCGCAGGAGCACTGGCTGTTGCCGATCCTGGCGTTGGCCGCGTTGGTGCGTTTTTACGACCTGACGGCGGCAGCGATTTGGGGTGACGAAGGGTCGAGCCTGCTGCTGAGCCAGTATTCACTGGCTGATATTTGGGTGCATGCCGCCCATGATGTGCACCCTCCGCTGTATTTCCTTTTGCTGCATGGCTGGATCGAAGTGTTCGGCGACGGCATCTTCTCAATCCGCTGCCTCAGCGCTCTGCCCGGCATCGTTACGGTGTGGCTTGGCGTCTGGTTGATGGACTTGATCGCCACCCGGCGTGCCGCGTTGTTGGCCGGTTTTCTGCTGGCGTTGCTGCCGACGGCGGTGCGATACAGCCAGGAAGTGCGGATGTATTCGCTGCTGGGCCTGTGGCTGATCGGTGCCACGATCGCGCTGGTCTACTGGATCAGGTATCCCCGGCGCACGCGCTATCTGGTGGCGTACGTGCTGTTGATGAGTGCCGCGTTCTACACCCACTATTTCACCGCCCTGTGCGTGTTGTGCCACTGGCTGTACCTTGGGCTGATTCGTGTCCTGCCAATGTACCGATTGCGTGTGATTCAACGCCCCGGCTGGTGGCTGGCCAATGGCGCGATTGTGCTGCTTTACCTGCCTTGGGTGCCGAACCTGATCGATCTGATCCAGCACCTGGATCAGCTCAAGGCCAATGGCGATGTGGGGTGGGAGTTGCCGGTCACGCTGGGCTCGTTGCCGTCGATGATCTGGTCGATGTTGACCCAGGACGACGGTGAAACCCTGCCGACGCCGATTTTTATCACGATGCCGCTGGCGCTGCTGGCCATCACCGGCGTGGCGCTGGCGCGGGACCGTAGCGTCATTCGCGGCAGTGTTCTGCTGGTGAGCTACGCGGCGCTGCCGTTACTGTTGGTGTTTGGCGTTTCGTTCATCACCCCCGTCTTCGTCGAACGCTACCTGACGGCTTATATGCTGGGGTTGCCGATGATTGTCGCGTTAGCCATTGATCGCCTCTATTCAGGTTTGCGGGTGCTGGCGTTGACCGTGCTGATGCTGTTTGTCGGCATCGAACTGGTGGGTTTGAACAACAACACCAGGGTCGACACCAACGATCAGATCAACGTTATGGTCGATTACGTAAACCGGCACTTTGTGGCGGGTGACCGAATCGTGACCAGCGACATGCTCTGGTACCTCAGCTACGTCTATTACAACCGCGCGCCCACTCAACCACTGCTGTATACCCCACCGCACGCCAATGGCAAGTCGGGTCGGCCGAATGCCTATGGTTTTGGCACGCTGGTAACCCAGGACATTTATCTGGACCGCCTCGACAGTTTGCCCAAAGGCACTCATCGCGTGTGGTTGATCAGTACCGTCGATGTGCCGGGCGAATTCTCGCCGTTGCCCGCTGGCTGGCAGAGCGTTGACAAAACGCGGGCAGGCGGGGCTGACGCGCAGTTGTTCGTATTGCATTGAAGCGATGGCAAGTATTTATGGCTTCGAGGACAAATCCGCCATCCCCTTGAGCAATTCGATCGGCAGCGGGAAGACGATGGTCGAGCTCTTGTCCCCGGCAATCGAACTCAACGTTTGCATGTAACGCAGCTGCATGGCCCCCGGCTGCCGGCCAAGCATTTCGGCGGCCTGCATGAGTTTTTCCGAGGCCTGCAATTCACCTTCGGCGTGGATCACCTTGGCCCGGCGCTCCCGTTCGGCTTCGGCCTGTTTAGCGATGGCGCGGACCATCGATTCATTAAGGTCCACATGTTTGATCTCGACATTGGCGACCTTGATGCCCCAGGCGTCGGTCTGGGCGTCAAGCACTTGCTGGATGTCGATGTTCAACCGTTCGCGCTCGGCCAGCAGCTCGTCGAGCTCATGCTTGCCCAGCACCGCCCGCAACGTGGTCTGGGCCAATTGACTGGTGGCCGTAAGGAAGTCCTCGACCTGAATGATCGCCTTCTGCGGGTCGAGCACGCGGAAATACAGCACCGCGTTGACCTTGACCGAAACGTTGTCGCGGGTGATGACATCTTGCGGCGGTACATCGAGGACGATAGTCCGCAAGTCGACGCGGACCATTTGCTGGACCACCGGGATCAGCAGGATCAACCCCGGGCCCTTGACCTGCCAGAAGCGCCCGAGCTGGAACACCACGCCGCGCTCGTATTCGCGCAGGATGCGGAAGGTTGACCCCGCCAGTGCAATCACCAGAAGCAGTAGTGCGGCGAAACCTACTTGCAGGCCCATGACTATTCTCCAGCTGGCGCCGCGTCAGTCGCGGCCACTTGCAACAGTAGTCCTTTTCGCGCCACCACCCGCACGTGTTGTCCCGGCTGTAGCGGAGTCGAGCTTGAAACCTGCCAGCGCTCCCCTTGCAGATGCACCCAGCCACTACACGCATTGCCGGGCAATAAAGACAGGACCGGCGTCACACTGCCCAGTAACCCCGCATCGCCGCTGACCGTGCGGCGCGGTCGGGTTTTCAGGGCGTGGATCAGCAGGAAAATCAGCAACAGGGCACTCACCAGTCCCAGGCCGATCATCAAAGGTACAGGCACCTCGGTATTGGTCAGAATCACCGCACCGATCACGAACATGACGATGCCGCCCAAACCGATCACGCCGTAATTGGGCAACGCCGCCTCGGCAATCAGAAACGCGATGCCGAATGTGATCAGCCAGATCCCGATGGGGTTTGGCATCAGCAGCACGACGGTATCGGCGGCGAACACCGATCCGCTCAACGCCAACAGCAGTGCAACGGCGAAGCAACGCGTATTCACGTGACCCTCCGCGAGAGTCTTGAAGTGGCTCTGTATACAGTTTAGTAGAGCTGCGGCTTATCTGGATTCTGCACGGTTTTGGACGGCGTCCGATGGGCGGATTTCACCCCGGTTTGTGCCGGCGGGCCTAGACTTTCACTACGGAGAAAAGCATTAACCATCGTCCGCCCGTCACGGGTGCGGACACCGAGGTGCATCATGCGAATGGCAAGAACCGTGCAGAAAAGCCTTGAAACGGCTCAATGTGAATATGACATCGTCGCCCACCCCCATTCGGCCAGCAGCCTGGAAACAGCACGGCTTGCGGGCATTCCAGCAGAACGGGTGGCCAAGTCGGTCATCCTCGACGACCACCACGGTCATTACCTGATGGCGGTGCTGCCCGCCAGCCGTCACCTGGACCTGAGCAAAGTCCGCAACAGCGGCGAATGGCAGGTCTCGCGGGAAAGCAACTTGCCGCACCTGTTTGATGATTGTGAACGCGGTGCCATACCTGCCCTGGGCGAGGCCTATGGGCTGGACGTGGTGATCGACCCGCTGCTGACCCGTCAGAAAGACGTCTATGTGGAAGCCGGAAACCACATCAACCTGCTGCGCATGGACATGCCGGAATTCCTGAGAATGGTGCCGCATGCCGAGGTGCGGGAATTGAGTGATTGAGTGTTGTGTCGTCAATGCTGCCGTCATCGCGAGCAAGCTCGCTCCCACAGGGTTCACGCAATTGCTGTGGGAGCGAGCTATTCATTTCTAAAGGAGCCCGACATGGAATCCCCCATCCACACACTGCCCAATCTGTTCAAACAACTCGGCCTGGCGGATGACGCCGAGAGCATCGATAAATTCATCGCCACCCACTCACCACTCAAGCCCGAATTGCACCTGGCGGATGCGTTTTTCTGGAGCAAGAGCCAGGCGCAGTTTTTGCGGGACGATATTCTGGATGACGCGGATTGGGCGGAAGTGGTGGATCAACTGGATGTGTTGTTGAGGAAGGGGCGGGGGGTGTGAAGATCTAACTGTTGGGTGGCCACAGTCTGGAGGTGTGGACCAGTGCCAGTATCCAGATAGCGTCCGATTCTGGTTGGTAAACCACACGATAGCTCTGGTGGGGAATCAACTCACGAGTACCTGCAATGATTCCGGCTGGCCCGCTTTCGGGGTGTTGCGCAAGGCGAGCAATGGCATCGCGCAAGCGGTTGTCCATGTCAATGGCGGCAATCGGATTGAGTTCATACAAGTAATCCCAAATCTCTGCACGATCCTGTGCTGCTGCGGGCGTCCAGATTATCCTCATCCTTTTTTGGCCGCCTGTGCACGCCTRGCCGCGAACTGCGCTTCGACTTCATCGTTGCTCAAGCCCTCTCCGGCCTGCATGGAAATACGCGCGCTGTCGACTTTCCTTTGCAGGAACGCCTCGTACTCGCGCGACTCTCGTTGTGTTTGAACGTACTGGCGCATCATATCTCTGACGATTTGCGAAGCGGGGCGATGAGAGGCTTCTGCCTCGGCCATAAATTGTTCGCGCAGTTCAGATTCAAGTTTCATCGTAAAAACGGCTTGCTTTGACATCGCTATGTCCTCAAATCACATACTGACGAAGTATATACATCGTCAGTACTAAATTGATTTCATGCTCAACATCCTGCGACGGATGACCATCAATTTGTTTCAAAACTTGACCGCCTTTCCCTCCAAATGCCATATTGATAGTTAGCAAACTAACAGTGTGTGTTTTCCCTCGTGCCGAAGAACCTCGACGCTCTCCAGATGAACATCAGCAGCTCCATGGTGGTGGCCGCCAGGCATTGGCGAAAAATCTGCCAGACCACGCTGGTCAACTATGGAATCTCCGAAGCCTGCGCCGTTCCGCTCTTGATGATCGGGCGTCTGGGCGAGGGTGTGCGGCAGGTGACGGTGGCCCATGCCGCCGGGATGGAGAGCCCGTCCCTGGTGCGGTTGCTCGATCAGTTGTGTCATAGCGGTTATGTCTGCCGCACCGAAGATGCCCATGACCGGCGCGCCAAGTGCCTGAGCCTGACCGACACCGGACGTGAATTGGTGCAGGCCGTCGAAATCGAGCTGGTGCGATTGCGCCATGAAGTGCTTGAAGGCATCGACCAAAGCGATCTGGAAGCTACGCTACGGGTATTGAGAGCCTTTGAAGCGGCCAATGCGCCGTCGGTGGTCAACCCTTGAGCGGATTTTTCACCGGTATGCCTTCGGCGCGGGACTGGTTCTACGGTGTGCGCACCTTTGCCGCCTCGATGATCGCGTTGTACATCGCCCTGCTCATGCAAATGCCGCGTCCCTATTGGGCGATGGCCACGGTTTACATTGTTTCCAGCCCCTTTGTCGGCCCGACCAGTTCCAAGGCTCTGTACCGCGCGATCGGTACTTTTTTCGGGGCGGCGGCGGCGGTTTTTTTCGTGCCGATGTTCGTCCAGAGCCCTTACGTATTGGTGGTGGTCATCGCGCTGTGGACCGGGATCCTGCTGTTCCTGTCCTTGCACCTGCGTACCGCCAACAACTACGCCTTGATGCTCGCCGGTTACACCTTGCCGCTGATCGCCCTGCCGGTGGTGAACAACCCGCTGGGGGTTTGGGACGTGGCGGAAGCGCGTACTGAAGAGATCTTTCTTGGCATCGCCGTGGCGGCGGTGGTCGGTGCCATGTTCTGGCCTCGGCGGCTGGCGCCGGTGTTCAACGATGCGGTGAGCAAATGGTTTGCCGATGCCTCGACGTACAGTTTGCGGTTCCTTAGCCGCACGGTGCAGCCAGACGAAGTCAGCGCGCTGCGTTCCGCCATGGTGACGACCTTCAACACGCTGGAATTGATGATCGGCCAGCTGCCGCACGAGGGCGCGCGAGCGCAGACCGTACGTAATACCAAAGAGCTGCGCGGGCGGATGATTCACCTGTTACCGGTGATCGACGCCCTCGACGATGCCCTGTATGCCCTTGAGCGGCGCACGCCGGAGCTGGTCGAAAAATTCGCGCCGCTGTTGGCCGCCACCACCGAATGGCTCAATCACAAAGACGCCGATCTGGCGCGCTGGCAGGCGCTGAAAGACCAACTTGAAGCCCTGCAACCGTCCGCCGAAGCCCTGAATGATCGCAAGCAGTTGCTGTTCTCCAACGCACTGTATCGCCTCGGCGAGTGGATCGATGTGTGGCAGGACTGCCGCAGCCTGCAATACGCCATCGAGTGCGAAAGCCAGGACAGCTGGCGCGCGGTGTATCGCCACTGGCGCCTCGGTCGCCTGTCGCCGTTTCTCGACCGTGGCCTGATGCTCTACTCGGCGGCATCCACGGTCCTGGCCATCATCGTTGCTTCAGTGTTGTGGATTCTGCTGGGCTGGACCGACGGCGGCTCGGCAGTGATTCTCGCCGCCGTGGCGTGCAGCTTTTTCGCCTCGATGGATGACCCGGCGCCGCAGATTTACCGGTTCTTTTTCTGGACCGCGATGTCGGTGGTGCTGGCCAGCCTTTACCTGTTTCTGGTGCTGCCCAACCTGCACGACTTCCCGATGTTGGTGCTGGCGTTTGCCGTGCCGTTTATCTGCATCGGCACCCTGACGGTCAAGCCGCAGTTTTACCTGGGCATGCTGCTGACCCTCGTCAACACCTCGTCCTTTATCAGTATTCAGGGCGCCTACGATGCGGACTTCCTCAGCTTCGCCAACTCCAACCTGGCCGGCCCCATCGGGCTGTTGTTTGCCTTTATCTGGACCCTGATCGCCCGGCCGTTCGGTGCGGAGCTGGCGGCCAAGCGGCTGACCCGGTTCAGTTGGCGCGACATCGTCAGCCTCACAGAACCGGCCAATCTGGCCGAGCACCGGCAATTGGGCGTACAGGTGCTCGATCGTTTGATGCAGCACTTGCCGCGTCTGGCCATGACCGGCCAGGACACCGGCATCGCGTTGCGTGAGGTGCGTGTGGCGCTGAACGTGCTCGATCTGCTGRCTTACACACCGCGAGTGGACGGAGTGCCGCGAGCGCTGCTGCATCAGGTAGTGACGGAAGTCGGCGAGTATTTCAAGGCCTGCCTGAAGGCCGGGGAGCGTCTGCCGGCACCGGGCCCGTTGCTGATGACCCTCGACCGCGCCCGCCGATCGCTGGATGTGGATTGTGATGAGGACACCCGTCTGAATTTGCTGCATGCCCTGAGCGGCCTGCGTCTGGCGTTGTTGCCGGGTGTGGAATTCGTCAGCGCGGGTGAACTCGAAGAACCGCTGCCCCATGGCATCGATGGAGCGCCTTTATGATCGGTGATGTGGACATCAGCGGGGTGTTTTTGCCCACGCTGCTGGTATTGATGGGCATTACGTATGTGTTGTTCCTGCTGGTGCACGGGTTGCTGATGCGCTTGCACTTTTACCGTCTGGTCTGGCACCGGGCATTGTTCAACGTGGCTCTCTACGCTTTGCTGCTCGGCGCCGTGGACTCACTCAGTCGATACCTGATGACATGAAAAAACCTTTTCTGACCCTGGGTCGCGTGATGCTGACCCTGTTGATCGTGACTTTCGCCGTCGTCGTGGTCTGGCGCATGGTGATGTACTACATGTTTGCGCCGTGGACCCGCGACGGGCATATCCGTGCCGACATCGTGCAAATCGCCCCGGACGTCTCCGGGCTGATCCAGCAAGTGGACGTGCGCGACAACCAGTGGGTGAAACGCGGCCAGGTGCTGTTCAGCATTGATCAAGACCGTTTCAAACTGGCCCTGCGCCAAGCCAAAGCGGCAGTCGCCGACCGTCAGGAAACCCTGGCGCAGGCGCAACGCGAAGCCAAGCGTAACCGTGGCTTGGGCAATCTGGTGCCTGGCGAACAGCTGGAAGAAAGCCAGTCCCGGGTGGCGCGCGCTGAAGTTGCGTTGATGGAAGCTCAAGTGGCGGTGGACAGTGCTCAATTGAACCTGGACCGCTCGACCATCCGCAGCCCGGTCGACGGCTACATCAACGACCGTGCGCCGCGTGCGCAAGAGTTCGTCACGGCCGGGCGGCCGGTGTTGTCGGTGGTGGACAGCAATTCTTTCCACATCGACGGCTATTTCGAAGAAACCAAGCTGAACGGCATTCACGTCGGCCAGAGTGTCGACATCCGCGTAATCGGTGACAGCGCGCGCCTGCGCGGCCATGTGGAAAGCATCGTCGCCGGCATCGAAGACCGCGACCGCACCATCGGCAATA
Organism: Pseudomonas sp. P1_F1_2; assembly: GCF_056405815.1. NCBI lineage: Bacteria > Pseudomonadati > Pseudomonadota > Gammaproteobacteria > Pseudomonadales > Pseudomonadaceae > Pseudomonas > Pseudomonas sp. P1_F1_2. Next base: position 8,758 of record NZ_JBFUBK010000116.1, read on the forward strand.
ACCTGCTGCCCAACGTCAACCCGGCGTTCAGTTGGGTGCGCCTGGCACAGCGGATTCCGGTGCGAATTGTCTTTGATGATGTACCTGAAGATTTCCGCATGATCGCCGGGCGCACCGCCACGGTATCGATCATCGACGATCAGAAGCGGGAGCCGGCGCAATGAGCAAGGCCTCGGGTTTGGCGGTCGCCGGATTAGGCTTGCTGCTGTCGGCGTGTCAGATGGTCGGGCCGGATTATCATTTGCCCGAAGAGGCGGCGGTCCATCGACCCGATTTGCAGGGTGATTTGGCGGTCGACGGTAAAACGGTGGTGTCCGCACCGGTGCCGGCCGATTGGTGGCGCCTGTACAAGGACCCGCGACTCGACCAGTTGGTGCAGCAGGCCATGGCGTCCAACACCGATTTGCGCGTGGCGGCGGCCAGTCTGTTGCGGTCTCGCGCTCAGGTCGATGAGGCAGAAGCGGCGGGTGGCTGGAGCGGCGGCGTGAAGATGGGCGCCCAGAGATTGCAGGAGTCCGGCCAGGCGTTCCTGATTCCGGAAAAAGTGCCGGTGGCCAACGTCGGAGATATCGGCATCAGCGCGTCGTACCAGTTCGATCTGTTCGGCACGTTGCAGCGCGGCATCGAAGCGGCCAAGGCCAACGCCGATGCGACGCAGGCAGCGGCCGATACGGCTCGCATCACCGTGGTGGCCGACGTGGTCCGGGCCTACACCCAGGTGTGCGCCGCCAATGAAGAGCGAGAGATTGCCCAGCACTCCCTCGACCTGCAGGCCCAGAGCACCACGCTGATCCAGCGTCTGCGCGATGCCGGACGTGGTGATGAAACACAGGTCACCCGTTCGCAAACCCAGTTCAAATCCTTGCGCGCCGACATGCCGCGCTATGAGGCCTCGCGTCAGGCCGGGCTGTATCGCCTGTCAATGTTGCTGGCCAAGCCGGTGGATCAACTGCCGGCCGGCACCGCCACCTGCGACGAGCTGCCGAAAATCGCGCAATTGATTCCGGTGGGCGATGGCGCCGCGTTGCTCAAGCGTCGTCCCGATGTGCGGCAGGCCGAGCGCCGGCTGGCGACCGCGACGGCCGGGATTGGTGTCGCCACGGGTGAGCTGTACCCGAACATCAGCATCGGCGCGACCATCGGCACCGTCGGTATCCTCGACGATCTCGGTGACCCGTCCACCAACCGTTGGGGCTTTGGTCCGTCGCTGACCTGGAACGTGCCGACCAACGGCGCCCGGGCACGCATCCGCGAAGCCGAAGCGGTGACCCAGGCGACACTGGCGCATTTCGATGGGGTGGTGCTCAACGCCATTCGCGAAACCCAGACCAGCCTGGTCCAGTACACCGCATTGTTGCAGCGTCGTGACGCCCTGGCAGACGCCGAGCAATCGGCAAGACTGGCAGCGGACCAGACGCACCGTTTCTTCCAGGCCGGCCGCGCTTCGTTCCTGGCGGACTTGCAAGCGACCCGCACCTACACGGATGTCACGGCGCAACTGGCCGCGGCCAACACCCAGGTTGCCGCCAGCCAGATCGATTTGTTCCTCGCGCTGGGCGGTGGCTGGGAAAGCGGACGAACGCAAGGTTCGAACACCAGCAAACCCTGAGGCCGTTGCTATGCTTTGATTTGATGAAGTCACGTTCTGATTTCATCAATCAAGGCTCGCGTTGGTCATGGGGACTCTAATAATGAAAAACCCTTATGCTCCTGGCTTTTGGTGCGCTATTGCGGCATTGGTTTTGCTGTCGGCCACCTATTTCTACGGCATCATGCTGGCCCACCAGATCGACAAGGCTCTGGTGTTTCTCGACAGCGCCAGTGCGCTGATTGCCGTGATGGCAATCGTGGTGGTGGCCTGGGCTTCAGTCCAGGGCCAGCGCATCAAAAAAAGACAACTCGAACAAGGCAAAACCCTGGTGCTGATCTGGGACACCAAGGTGGCGTTGCGTCGTGTCGAAACGGTGTTTGACCAATATTTCTGGGGCAGCTACTGGCAGCCGGGGCGCACCTTCCAGGAAGTCATGGGCGAGCTCACCGGCACACCGTTGGAAAAAAGCCTCGAGACCTTGAAGAAACAATGCCTGGCACTGGATAAACAGGTGTCCGAGGAGGACTGGCACTGGCTGAACAATGCCCGTGAACTCTCGGATGTCGCTACTGCCATGGCGCGAGAACGCTATCAACTGGACGTTTGCGACCCGCGCGCCGAAGTGACGGGCGGGGCGGTGATCAATCGGGATTTTGAAGTGCTGGTGTATACGTGGACGGCACGGCTCAAGAGCTTTGATCATCAGCTGGATGAGATGGAAGTGCAGTATTCCTGAGTTTTTGTTGGCGGGAGTGACGCCATCGCGAGCAGGCTCACGCCTACAAGGGTTCTGTGAACGACACATAACCTTTGTAGGCGTGAGCCTGCTCGCGATGGCGATTTCATATCCGTCGAAACGCTCAACCGTCCTGAGTAGTCCATAGACACTCTTTAACCTTTAATCATTGGGCCGCCCGTCGCGCCGAGTGCTAATCTCCACTCCACTTTTATTTAGCTATTTAGCGGAGTCGAGCCGCAACCCGTCATGGGTTCAGGGAAGACGACCACACCTTCAAACAACGGATATTGACTGGGTCATTCATGAATAAATCAGCAGGCGTGCTTCTTGGAATTGTCGTAGCCATCGGCGCAATCAGCGCGGGGGGTGCCTGGTTCACCGGGAGCAAAATCGAAGGCGTGTTGAACACCTCGATCGCCGACGCTAACAAAGAGCTGAAGGCCGCGCTGGTAGGTTCCAATGGCACGGCATCGCTGGAGCTGGTGTCGCTTGAGCGCCACGTGTTCAGCAGTACCGCGCACTACCGCCTTAAAGGCGAAGGCGAGATGTTTGGTGAAACCCCGGTTGAATTGCAGTTTGTCGACCACATCGAACACGGTCCGCTGCCGTTCTCGCGCCTGGTCGCGTTGAAGTGGTTGCCGGTCATGGCCACCAGTCACTACGAACTTGAACGCACGTCGCTCACCGAAAAGTGGTTTGCCGCCGCCAAAGACAAATCGCCGCTCACCGGCGTGGTCAACATCGGTTACGACAACTCCACCAGCGGCACCCTCCAGTTGCAGCCGCTGGACGTTGCGCTGGATGACAAGTCCAACCTGAAATTCACCGGTTTGAACCTCGACGTCGACGCCAGCCCCCAGGTCCAAAAGCTCAAGGCCAACGGCTACATGGACAGCCTGACACTGAGCACCGTGGCTGAAGATCAAACCCCGGTGAAGGTCGAGCTCACTGGCCTGACCCTGGCCAGCAACCTGGTTAAAAGCACCTACGGCTACTACACCGGCGAGAACACCCTTGAGCTGACGGACAGCAAAACTACTTTCGGCCCCAAGCAATCGGTACTGGGCATCAAGAAATTTGAAATGAAGAACCAGACCGAGGAGTCGGGCACCAGCGCTTCGGGACGTGCCGACTACAAGGTGGGTGAAGTGTCGTTGAACGGCAAGACCGTCGGCTCTGCGCAAATGGCCATGAGCCTGAAGAACCTCGATATCCCGGCCACCATGTCGCTGATGCAGATCTATCAGACCAAACTGCAGCCTTACGAGAAAGCGGCCGCAGAGGCTGCTGCTGCGGGTCTGCCCTCTCCTGAACTGGTCCTGACTCCGGCCGAGGAGGCGCAAGTCAAAACCGGTCTCGAAAAGCTATTGGCTGCTGGCCCGCAAGTGGCGCTGGAAAACCTGTCGTTCAACACGACCAATGGTGAAAGCCGCGCCAACCTGGTGCTTGACCTGACCAAACCGCAGTCCATGGACTTGCCGCCTGATCAACTGACCCAACAGTTGATCGCACTGCTGGATATCAACGTGCAGGTGTCCAAGCCGATGCTCGTCGATTTACTCACCGTGCAAAGCCAACTGGACGGTCAGACCGATGCCAAGCTCATCGCCGACCAGGCCACCGCCACTGCCGACATGTTCAGCAGCATGGCGGTCGGCACGCAGCTCGCCAAACTGGACGGCAACAACGTTGTCAGCAAGTTGCATTACGCCAACAATCAGGTGGAATTCAATGGCCAGAAAATGACCGTTGAAGAGTTTGTCGGTTTCGTGATGAGCAAGCTCGGTGGCGGTGCCGAAATCCAGGAATAAATCCCACGGCTGAATAAAACGCCCGACCTCTGCGACTCCCGCAGTTCGGGCGTTTTGCTGTCGGGTGTGTGCCCGCTACCCAATGTCCCGAATCAACTGCCACGCCTCGTCCACCGACAGTGGCTGTTTCATGCGTTCGGCCAGCAGCGCCATCGCCCGTTCTTCATCGCAGGCAACTGCGGCAGCCACCACGCCGTTTTTGCCGAACAAGCCGATAAAGGGTGGATGGTTCGGATCCCCCTTGAACTCGACCTCGTCCCAGGCTTCGGCGTGGCCGAGGTAGTCGTAGTTTTTGCCGAAGTGCCAGGTCCAGAAATACGGCACGTCGAGGTAATGCTCGTCAGCGCCCAGCATATTCGCGGCGGCGATCCGCGCCTGTTGCTGGGCCAGACGCCAATGCTCGATGCGCTGAGGCTGGCCGTTGAGCGGGAACGTCGCGATATCACCTACCGCCCACAACCCGTCGGTGACGCGCATGCCGCCGTCGACCTTCAGCGACCGGTCTTTTTCCTTGGGCAAATCGGTAAACGGCTCGGTTGCGGGGCTGACGCCGATGCCGGCCAGTACCAGATCCGCCGGCAAGCGTTGACCGTTGTCCAGGCACACCGCCTCTACGTGGTCCGTGCCTTCTATATAGAAGGCTTCGCCATCGGTGTGAAACACCACGCCGTTGCTTTCATGCAAGGCGCGAATGGCGTTGCCGACGGCTTCGCCCAATTGTGCGGCAAAGGGAATGGCATGYCGGGCCAGGATCGTGACGTCCAACCCGAGCTCCCGCAGGGCTGAGGCGGACTCCAGCGCAATAAAACTGTCACCGATGATCACCACTCGCTGGCCAGGTTTCGCCACTTGCAGAATCTGGCTTGCCTGATCTTTTGAACGCAGTACGAACACCTGCGGCAAATCGGCGCCAGGCAGCGTGAGTTGATTGGGCTTGCCGCCGGTGGCAAGCAGTGCCGCGTCATAGTTGAGCGATCGACCATTGGTTAGCCGCACGGTTTTATTCGACGAATCCAGGCTGGCGACTTCACCGGTCATGCGTTCGATCCGCTGTTCGCGATAAAACGCGTCATCGCGCAGCGGCGGGACTTCTTCGAGTGGCATCTGCCCGGCAATCACAAATTTGCTCAGGACGGTGCGGTCGTATCCGGCGTCGGCTTCACGGTCGATCAGCAGCACTTGGCCACCGAAGCCCTTTTCGCGTAACGCCGCCGCACACGCCGTACCGGCTGCCCCGGCACCGATGATCACAAACGTGCGCTCGTCGTCTGCCGGTGGAGTGTGTGCATCGGCAAACGGCTGGTCATCGACCCAGATGTCGCCATCGCGTATTTCCAACGGATAACGCTTGAGGCTGTCCAGAGCCGGCGGCTCGCACAACGCACCGTCCTCGATTCGATACGCCGCTTTGTGCCACGGGCAGATCAAACGTCCGTGGCACAGCGCACCTTCCGCCAGCGGTGCCCCGGCATGCGGGCACTCACCCTGATAGGCGCGTAATTGATCGCCCACCCGCAGCAAAACAATTTTGGTGTCTTCAATCTGGACTTCGAGGCCCCGGTTTTCAGACACATCGGCGAAACGGGCGACACGATGCAGTGCCATGACGGCTCTCCAGACAGACGTTTCACTTAAGAGTTTGGTGCGTAATGCGAGGTTCAGCCAATTCCCACTGCCACCGCACGAACGGTACAGCTATAGTTCGCAAGCCGACGACGGCCCTACCCCACAAGGTGCTCCGGAATGACCCGATTGACCTCTCTGAACCCTTGGCTGGCGGCCATTGCAGTCGCCATTTGTGTGCAATTTCCGGCGCAAGCCCAAGAACGTTTCACCCTGAACATTCCAGGTGTCACGGATGACCGGCTGTTTACCTCGGCCGCGGCCAGCGATGCTCCGGGTTGTGGCGGACACAACGCGTCACCGGCATTGAACTGGAACGACGGGCCGAAGGGTACCTTGAGTTATGCCGTGGTCATGCACGACCCCGATGGGCAGAAGGGGCAGGGTGCCGATCATTGGGTGCATTACGGCATCAAGGCCACCACTCACCAGATCCCCGCCGGTGTCGGGGCAAAGTCGGCACTCGAAGGCGTCGGTGGCACCAACAGCAAAGGCACCACCGGTTATGTCGGGCCTTGCCCGCCGGTTGGCGACAGTGCACATCACTACATAATTCAGCTGTACGCACTGGACCTTGCTCCAGAGGCCCTGCCCGCCGGGCTTACGCGCGCGCAACTGCTGGAAAAGATCAAAGGTCATGTGCTGAAAAACAGCAGCGTGGTACGTCGTTATCACCGCTGAGTTTAATTTTCAGCCGGTTTAACCCGAACCTGAAAGGGGGCTCGTCTCAGAGGATGAATGGATCAATTTCCTCCTGAGGTCAGCCCCCCATGTCCCTCCCTCTGCTTTACCTTCGCCCGGCAGCCCTGGGATTCGTCAGCGGATTGCTATTGGCTGTTGCCGGTTGCGGCGTTTCCTCCACACCTGATTCCGCGCACGTGTCGCCACCGGCTCAAAGCGAGGTAAAGCTTGAAGAGTTGGTGCGCAGCGAGGTGGGCATGGCGGATGCGTCAATGGCCAAGCGCAGCGTTCGCCCGGCGCCGGTTGCGAGTTTTGCACCTGAGTCGTTCCCGCCCGGGTATCGGGATGAACAGCGAGAGCAATACCAAGCGCTGGCGGACAACCCCATCCACAGCGTGACCGAGGCACCGGTCTCGACTTTCAGTGCTGATGTGGATACCGGCGCTTACGCCAACGTCCGGCGTTTGTTGAATCAGGGGCGATTGCCCCCCGAAGGCGCGGTACGGCTGGAGGAAATGGTCAATTATTTTCCCTATGACTACGCCCAACCCACTGATGGCTCACCGTTTGGGGTGACCACTGAGCTGGCGCCGTCGCCATGGAACCCGCATACCCGACTGCTGCGCGTCGGTATCAAGGCGTCGGACCGCGCGGTGGCGGAACTGGCCCCGGCGAACCTGGTGTTTCTGGTGGACGTCTCCGGTTCAATGGATCGTCGCGAAGGATTGCCGCTGGTCAAAAGCACCCTGAAATTGCTGGTCGATCAATTACGCGAGCAGGACCGGGTTTCATTGGTGGTCTATGCCGGTGATTCGCGCGTGGTGCTGGAGCCGACTTCCGGACGCGAAAAGGCGAAAATTCGTACAGCTATCGATCAATTGACCGCCGGCGGCTCGACCGCTGGAGCGTCGGGCATCGAGTTGGCCTATCAAATGGCACAACAAGCGTTTATCCCCAAAGGAATCAACCGCATCCTGCTGGCCACCGACGGTGACTTCAATGTCGGCATCAGCGACTTCGACAGCCTCAAACAGATGGCGGTGGATAAACGCAAGTCCGGCGTCTCTCTGACGACCTTGGGTTTTGGGGTGGATAACTACAATGAACACCTGATGGAACAACTGGCCGACGCCGGCGATGGTAACTACGCCTACATCGACAACTTGCGTGAAGCGCGCAAGGTGTTGGTCGATCAGCTGGGCTCGACCCTTGCGGTCGTGGCGAAGAACGTCAAGCTGCAAGTGGAATTCAATCCGGCGCAGGTGAGCGAATATCGGTTGTTGGGGTATGAGAATCGGGCGTTGAAGCGTGAGGACTTCAGCAACGACAAAGTCGATGCAGGCGAAATCGGTGCAGGACACACGGTAACGGCGCTGTATGAAATCGTACCCAAAGGCGAGAAAGGCTGGCTGGAGCCGCTGCGTTATGGGCAGCCTGAGGCAGTTGTTTCGGCGAATACCGCAGAACTGGCGATATTACGAGTGCGGTATCAGCTACCGGAGGGTGGGAATAGTCGTTTGATCGAGCGGCCTATCATTAACAGTCAAACGGCCAAAGCCAGCGATGACCTGAGATTTGCGGCGGCCGTGGCGGCATTTTCCCAGCAACTCAAGGATGGACGGTACACCGGTGATTTCAGTTTGAAGGACACGCAAGCGCTGGCTCGCGGTGCGCGGGGTGAGGACCCATTCGGACTGCGTGCAGAGTTCGTGCAATTGGTGGAGCTGGCGCAAAGCCTGCGTACCACTACGGCATTGAACAGCGAGCCACTTAAAGGAGGCTACAACTGACATGTCAGCGCCGGAACCGAGCGATGAAGCGCTGCTGGCCCGATATCGCGGAGGCGAAGGGCCGGCGTTCGAGATTTTATACGCCCGTCATCGGCAGGGACTTTACCGGTTCCTGCTCGGCCTCAGCGGTAAAACCGAATTGGCCGAAGAGGTTTATCAGGAAACCTGGCTGAGCCTGATACGCAGTACCAGTCAGCCACAAGGTCGGGCGAATTTTCGTACGTGGCTTTATCAGATCGCCCGCAACCGACTCATCGATCACTGGCGCAAACACGGTATCCACCATCCGTTGCACGACAGCTATGACGAACAGGCTCACGCCTTATTTGATGAGGCGACCGATCCGGAGCTTCTGTTGAGCCTGAGCCGCGACAGTCAGCGTCTTGAAACGGCCCTGCAAAATCTGCCTGCTGAACAGCGTGAGGTCTTCCTGCTGCGTACACATGGCGATCTCGACCTGCCGCAGATCGCCACACTCACCGCAACACCGCTGGAAACGGTCAAAAGCCGTTTGCGCTACGCCCAGCAAAAACTGCGTCGGCTGCTGGCCGAGGAGGTACTGACATGACTGACGCCCGTACTACACCGGAAGACGAAGTGGTGAAGCACTACCGTGAACATGCGGTGGGTGAACYGTCGGCTCATCTGGATTCATTGATCCTTGGCGTGGCCCACAGGGAAACCCCGATGCCGAAGCCAAGCGTCTGGCAACGTTGGGTTCAGGTTTGCCAGAAGCCTCGCTGGCAGGTGGTGTTTGCCAGTCTGGTGGGTGTCGCCTTGATGGTGGCATTGGTGCAACGTACGCCGGAGCAAGCGCCGAGCTATGACTTCGCCCCTGCGCCCAAAATGTCCGCGCCGGTTGCCAAAAAAGAGGCGGCGCCTGCTGCTCGCGCGTTGGCGGCCCCTGCGCCGATGGCGGATATTGCTGCGCCCGCGCAGAGCGAATCGATCAACGCCGGAATGGCTGAGGAATCAAAAGTCAGCAAACGTACCGCGGTGCCACCGAATCAGCTGGATGAACAATTGCGCGAGGTGATTCGCCTGCAGGATGCCGGTCAGGCCCCGGCGGCAGATGCTTTGTTAAAGGCATTGCATCTTCGCTTCCCAACCGAAAACCTCATCGGGCGACTCGGAGATTTACGCAAAAACTGAGTTGCCAGGTGGTCAGCCATTTGGCATCAAGGCCCGAAAGCGCGCACTATCGGGCCATAGCCGATGCGTTGGAGGAAGCCGTGGCGAAAAAAATCGATCGCATCGCCCAAATGCTCAACTGCCCCGTAAAGGGGGAGGAACTAAGACGGGCAATTACTGAGAGCCGTAAGGATTTTCTCCTTAACCACCCAGAAGAAGAGGAGGTTGATGAGGAAGACTTTGAGGATGATGAGGAGTGGGACGACGATCTTGACTGGACGACCGAGTAGGGGTCGCCAGTCGAAGGCGGGTTGGGAGGGCTGCCGTTTCAAGTGATGCAGCCTTGCTGAAGCAGGGCTGGAAAGGTCCTTAATGTACAAACGTTTGAAGTGGTGAAGAAAGTTTCAAAAGAGGCTTGACGCAGTATTGAATCACTGTAGAATTCGCCTCCCGCTACCGAGTGATCGGAAGCGCAAGTGGTTGAAGTTGTTAAAGATTTCCAAGCGAAACTTTGAAAACTTCTGAAAATAACCACTTGACAGCAACAGAGGCTGCTGTAGAATGCGCGCCTCGGTTGAGACGAAAGATCTTAACCAACCGCTCTTTAACAACTGAATCAAGCAATTCG
>NZ_JBFUBK010000117.1:0-18651 GCF_056405815.1 Pseudomonas sp. P1_F1_2
ACCTGAAACACCTTAGCGGCTGATTTTACGACTGCTGCGCAGCCGGACGCAGGCTTCGCCAGCTGCTACAGGGGTTGCGGTGTTCACTGATCCGCGGTTTGCAGACCTGCGCGGGTTGCGATGCCCAGGGTGCGGGAGAAGAAACGCCCGGCTTCGGAAATCATGTCGCGATGGATGCCTTCGCGGTCGACCCCATCGGCGTCGGTACACAGTGCTGGCATGGCAATGATCTGCTCTTCGTTGCACGGGGCCATGAACACGAAATGCCCCGCGCCGGCCAACAACTTGAAGTCGGGGGCAATCGGCAACTTGCGCGCAAGGGCCGCTGCGTTCTTGTCGAACGCGACCAGTTTGTCGCCGTCGCCGCTGTACAGCAGCACCGGCACATGCACATCGGCCAGGGTGTGACGGCCGAACTTCAAGCTCAGCGGCGCCATCAATAGCAACGCATGCACGCGCGGGTCGGCCACGGGTTGAAGGTCATCGCGGTCGACGATCAATTCACCCTTGGTGTTGCAGGCATCGCGGTCGTCCGGGCGTTCCTCGCAATACCGACGCAGACGATCCAGGTCAGGCGTGGCACCGGACAGGATCAACGCCGTCTCACCGCCCGCCGAATAGCCAATCACCCCGACCTGATTGGCATTGACGAATGGCGCGAGCATGCGATCACCCAAGGTAGCGGTGATGGCTTCGGAAATCTGGATGGGTCGGCCGTAAAGGTTACTCAGCGTACCGAGGCGGCYGTGGTCTTTGGAGTTGTCGCCAGGATGGATCACCGCGACCACCACAAAGCCTTTGCGCGCCAGCGAGGTGGCGAGGTCGTGCAGGGCCAGCGGGGTTCCGGTGTTGCCGTGGGACAGCATCAGCATCGGGAAACGCCCGATGGCAACAGCGCTGTCTTCGCCGGCTTCGACGGTGTAACCCTCGATTTTACTGGTGTGCTCCCTGTCACTGGAGGGATAGAACGCGATGGCGTGCATCGGTTGCAAATCGAGGGGGTCGAGAAAACTCATCTCATGGAAGCCGACGCTCCAGTGAGGATGTGGCGCAGGCGCGGCGTGCACTGAATTCAGGCTGCTGAGCAGGCAAAACAGTAACGTTGCACAAAGACGCACCATAAGGATGCCCCACCATTTTGTTACTTGACCGGAAAGCCCGTTCTCCTCGGATCATCGAGGCAGCGGCCTTGTACCAGCATTTGCGGCCAACAAGGTCATTGCAGAACGGGAACGTTAACCCGTTACTGCATAACCTGGGCCATAACCTGAAACGGCCAGAAACAAAAAACTCCGTATCTGGCACTTGCGTGGCCAGAATACAGAGTTTTTTGGGGTATTGCCCTAGCAGTTTGCTGCCTTTACGCAAGCCTTACGCGGCGGCGAACAATTGCTCGCTGATTTGCGCTTGAGCATCGCTCATGGCTTTGGTGCGAACTTCGTCACCGTAAGCCAGGCCGTGGGCGCGGACAAACTCAATGTCGGTGATGCCGATGAAGCCGAACAGCACTTTCAAATACTCTTCGTGAGCCACACCCGTGGCCTGACCGGCATGCATGCCACCGGAAGTGGAAACGATCACGACTTTCTTGCCACCGCACAGGCCTTCAGGGCCGGCTTCGGTGTAACGGAAGGTCTGACCGGCAACGGCGATGCGATCGATCCAGGCCTTGAGTTGGGTCGGAATGGTGAAGTTGTACATCGGCGCGGCGATCACGACGGCATCTGCGGCGAGGAATTCGGCCAGGGTCTTGGCGCTCAGCTCGGCTTCGTGCTGTTGCGCGGCGTTGCGCAGTTCAGCGGTAGTACCGGCGGCGACCAGGGTCGTGGCGGAGAAATGGCTGATGGCATCAGCCGCCAGGTCGCGGTAGGTAACCACGGCGTTTGGCTCTGCAGTTTGCCAGGCTTTAACGACTTCGCTGCTCAGCAGACGGGAAGCCGAGTTGTCACCAAGAATGCTCGAATCGATATGCAACAGTTTCATGTGGGATCTCCAGGTGAGGATCGCCACGGGGCGATCYGATGGAGAGAATCCTACAGGCGAAACCAATAGCTGATTAGACTGCAACAATGCGATAGTTCGTCCCACTGATAGAACAGTCGAGCAACTGTCATGCAAGATCTCAATGATCTCTACTATTTTGCCAAGGTGGTTGAAGCCGGCGGCTTCGCGGCGGCAGGTCGCGTGCTCGGGATTCCCAAATCCCGCTTGTCGCGCCGGATTGCCGAGCTGGAAGAACGCCTGGGCGCGCGCCTGCTGCAACGCACCACTCGGCAACTCAAGCTGACGGCGGTGGGCGAGCGTTACTTGCGCCACTGTCAGGCGATGCTGCTGGAAGCCGAAATGGCCGATGAAGCGGTCGCCAGCATGTCCAGCGAACCGCGCGGGCGGTTGCGGGTGTCCTGTCCCGTCGGCCTGGCGCATGAAATGCTGCCGACGGTCATTGCCCGATTTCTGGACAAATACCCGCAGGTACAACTGGAAGTCATGTTGCTCAATCGCCGGGTCGACCTGGTGACTGAAGGCGTCGATGTCGCCTTGCGCGTGCGTGAACTGGGCGACGAAGATCCGTTGCTGGTGACCCGTCGCCTGCGCCAGGCGCAAATGGCCATGGTCGCCACCCCGGATTTTTTGCACGGACGTGAAATCAACCAGCCCGAAGACCTCAGAAACCTGCCGGTGCTGGGCGCCCTCGAAGCCGACCGCATGGTGCATATCCGCCTGCTCGATCTCCAGGGAAAAAGCGTCGAGCTGAGCCTGGAAGCGCGATTGGGCATCGATGACTTCATTGTGCGCAAGGCCTGCACCCTCGCCGGCCAGGGCTTTACCCTGTTGCCCATGATGTATTGCGAGCAAGAGCTGGAAGCCGGTTCGCTAGTCCAATTGCTGCCCGACTGGTCATTGCCTGGCGGCTGGCTACAAGCGGTCTACCCTCATCGGCGCGGGGTGATGCCGGCGGTTCGCGCCTGGCTCGACCATTTGATCGAATCATTCAATGCCTGTGGGGACCGACTGATATGAAGGCTGGACGTATGAGCGAACAGGATGTCGCGCAGTTCTGCCTCGCGCTACCGGGTGCGCGGGAGGACTATAAATGGGGAGGTGTGCGGGTGTTTTCGATTGCAGGAAACAAGATGTTCGCCTTGCAGAACCTGCGTGGCGCATCGCTGGCCTTCAAAGTCGACAAGGACCTGTTTCTGGGGCATTGCGACCGACCGGGCATCCACCCAGCTCCCTATCTGGCGAGAGCCCAGTGGATCATCATGCAAACGCCCTACCCGCTGGGCGCCGAAGAACTGCAAGGCTTGTTGCAACGTTCCCACCAACTGGTGGTGAGCAAGTTGCCCAAGCGTACCCAGGTTGGATTGCTGCTTTAAAACAGTGCCAACAGGTGGGCGCCGAGGAACAGCTGATCGATCCAGAACACCTGATGCAACAGCACAATCAGCCAGAACAACAGCTGAAACGAGACTTTGCGAGTCTTGTGCCGGAACACTTGCTGAGCCAGCAACGCGCCAGGCCAGCCGCCGGCCAGTTCGACCGCATGCAAGACGTTTTCCGGCGTGCGCCAGGTATCGGCGCGGGCCTTGCGCTTGTCACTCCAGTACAGGAAAAACGCCAGCACACTGACGCCCCCATACGCCGCCAGCGGAATCAATGACACCCCGCGCAGCCAGAGCAAAACCGACCCTGCCAACGGCAACGCGCACAGCGCTGCGAAAACCAGCAGCTTGAGTCGTAGATGCTGGATGTGCTCGCCCCCGGACCTGCGCCCGGGGTTGTGGCGCGTGCCGGCGTCACTCATGGCTTGGCCGCGGACCAGTCGACCCAACCAAATTGCCAAGTGGCCAGAATGATCAGGCCGAACACGATGCGATACCAGGCGAACGCCGCGTAGCTGTGGCTGGCGATGAACTTGAGCAAGCCACGGACCGCGATCATGGCGAAGATGAACGCCGTGACGAAACCAATCGCGAACACCGGGAAATCCGCTGGCACGAACAGGTGACGGTATTTGAAGCCCGAGTACACCGCCGCAGCGACCATGGTCGGCATCGCCAGGAAAAACGAGAACTCGGTAGCGGTCTTGCGCGACAGGCCAAACAGCAACCCGCCGATGATGGTCGACCCGGAACGCGATGTACCTGGAATCATTGCCAGGCACTGAGCGAAACCGACTTTCAACGCATCTTGCCAAGTAATCTCGTCAACGGTTTCGGCGTGCACTTCGTGTTGGCGCTTCTCGGCCCACAACATGATGATCCCGCCCACAACCAGCGCGGTGGCGACAGTAATCGGGTTGAACAGGTAGTGGTGAATCAAGTCGGAGAAAATCACCCCCAACACCACGGCTGGCATGAATGCGATCAGCAGATTGGCCGTGAATCGGCGAGCGCTCGGTTGGGTCGGCAACCCCGTGACCACATCGAGAATCTTGCGGCGAAATTCCCACACCACCGCCAGGATCGCGCCCAATTGAATAATGATGTTGAACGCGATAGCACGTTCACCACCGAAGTCGAGCAAGTCGGCCACGATGATTTGGTGCCCGGTACTGGAAATGGGCAGAAACTCCGTCAGCCCTTCTACTACGCCAAGTATCAATGCCTGAAAGGCGGTCCAAAGATCCATCAATCCCCCAAGAAGCGATGCCCCCAGGCATGCCCCGTTAGTTTTCTTAAAACGTTCATTGCGCTGAGCGTAGTTGAAGTTCCGCGCGCACAGGATCCAGACGAAACCGTAAAAATTCCGTGAAAAGCTGCAAGGATTCAGGTTTTTCCGCGCGGGGCCGAAATCCTAGCAGACATGCCTTTATAACGCTGCCGCGGAATAGGACTTGGGTCGCATATGCCCGAACGGCAAAGCGTGCTTGGATGCTGGCAATCGTTTATTACAAGAAAAAGAAAATCGGAGTGACAGCGTTATGAACAGCTTACGCAGTGTGTCGATCAGCCGGCGCTTGTGGCTCATCTTGATCGTGTCGGTGGTGATGCTACTGACATTGGGCATGCTGATGCTCAAGCAGATTCACGACGACCTTTATCAGGCCAAGGCCCAGAAAACCCAGCACGTCGTGCAGACCGCCAGCGGCATTCTGAATTACTACCATGACCTGGAGACTGCGGGCACCCTCACCCGCGATGCCGCGCAGAAGCAGGCGCTGATGGCGGTTCGCGGGTTGCGCTATGACCAGAATGACTACTTCTGGATCAACGACCTGACGCCGGTGATGATCATGCACCCGGCCAACCCCAAACTCGACGGTCAGAACCTGTCGGCCATCCGCGACCCGGACGGATTCGCGGTGTTTAACGAAATGGTCGCCGTGGCCAAGGCCAAGGGCGCCGGCGTGGTCAATTACCGCTGGCCGAAACCTGGTGCCAGTGCTCCGGTAGAAAAAACCTCCTACGTCAAACTCTTCGAACCCTGGGGCTGGGTGATTGGGTCGGGCGTGTACATCGATGACATGCAGGCCGAGTTTTATGGCCAGGTCTGGAAGGCAACGTCCCTCGGCGTGGTGATTGCCCTGGTGATGGCCCTGCTGGTCATGCTGATTGCGCGCAGTATCGTACGTCCGCTCCAGGAAACGGTGAATGCCATGGCCAATATCGCCAGCGGGGAAAGTGACCTGACCCGCAGCCTAGAAACCCATGGCAACGACGAGGTGGCGCAACTGGCGCGACACTTCAATGCCTTTACCAGCAAGTTGCGCCAGGTCATTACCCAATTGCAGGTGTCCGCCAGTGACTTGGGGCAATCGTCCAGTGACTTGGGCAATGACGCCACCCAGGCCCAGCAGCGCAGTCAGCAGCAATCACAGCAAATGGAGCTGGTGGCCACAGCGATCAATGAAGTGACCTACGGCGTACAGGATGTGGCCAAGAACGCCGAGCATGCGGCCAGCGAGATGCGCGATGCCGAATCTCAGGCACAGCAGGGACAGATCAACATTGACGGAAGCTTGCAGCAGATCGACAAACTGTCCGGCACCATCGATCAAGCCGTGGAAGTGATTCGTACCCTGGCCACAGAAAGCACGCAGATCGGCAGCGTCCTGGAGGTGATCCGTTCCATCGCCGAACAAACCAACCTGCTCGCCCTCAACGCTGCCATCGAGGCCGCGCGGGCCGGTGAACAGGGGCGTGGTTTTGCGGTGGTGGCCGATGAAGTGCGCCTGCTGGCCCAACGCACGCAGAAGTCGACAGCGGAGATCCAGTCGATGATCGAGCGCCTGCAAAACCACTCGGAAGCGGCGGTCAAGGTTATCGGCGACAGTAGCCGGGCATCGCAACTGACCATTGAACAGGCCGGGCTGGCCGGTGCGAGTTTAACGGCAATCGGCCAGGCATTACGTAACCTCAACGGGTTGAACGCATCGATCGCCAGTGCGACGTTGCAGCAAGCCCATGTGGTGGAAGACATCAATCAGAACGTGACCCAGGCTGCACAGTTGTCCCACAGCACCGCGCTGGCGGCGCAACAATCGAGCGTGGCCAGTGTGCGATTGAAAGACCTGAGCGAACAGTTGAACGGGTTGCTCAAGCAATTTCGCGTGTAACCCCCCTGTAGCAACTGTCGAGCAGCGCGAGGCTGCGCGCGGCGACGAAGTCGTCGTAAACCTGCGAACGCGGCTGTCCTGACACGTCGTGGGGCCCCGGACGCAGCCTCGCGCTGCTCGACAGCTGCTACAGCGCTGGTTCTACTTGGCGGCGGCTGCCGGTACAATCCGCCCCCACTTCGCTTTCCCAAGGAACCTCCATGTCCGGGCTTGAACTGTTTGCCGCTGCCCTCGGTGTAATCGCCGTCTGGCTGACCGTCAAACAGAACCCCTGGTGCTGGCCGATCGGTCTGGTCATGGTGCTGCTTTATAGCTGGATCTTTTTTGAGGTAAAGCTGTATTCGGACATGCTCCTGCAAGTGATCTACGCCGCGCTGCAACTCTATGGCTGGTGGCAATGGACCCGCGCAGGCGAGGCGAAAACCGGTCGGCAGGTCAGTCGCCTCGATGGCAAGTCGGTAGCCCTTGGCCTTGCGGTCGGCGCGCTGGGCAGTGCGCTGTTGGGCGCCGCCATGGCGCACTGGACCGATGCCGCCCAGCCTTGGCTCGACGCCGCACTGACCGGCTTCAGTCTGGTTGCACAGATGTGGATGGCGCAAAAACGCGTGCAATGCTGGCCACTGTGGATTGCCGTCGATGTGGTTTTCGTCGGGCTGTTTATCTACAAAGGCATGTACATCACATGTGCCCTCTATGCACTGTTCCTGCTGCTGGCAGTGCAAGGCTGGCGTGAATGGCGGGCCGAGCCGGCGCTACGCACGTGAAGGTGCTGGTGCTGACGGGGCCCGAATCCAGCGGCAAGAGCTGGCTGGCGGCCGAGTTACAAGGGCATTTTGGCGGCGTGCGAGTCGATGAATTCGTGCGTTGGTTCATCGAACAAAATCCCCGCGACACCTGCCTGGACGATATTGCTGAGATCGCCCGTGGCCAGTTGCAATGGGAAGATGAAGCACGTTCCCGACAGCCTCGACTTTTGATTCTCGACACCCATTTGCTGAGCAATATCCTTTGGAGCAACACCTTGTTTGGCGACTGCCCTGCATGGCTTGAGCCCGCGTTGCTGGCCCGCCATTACGATCTGCACCTGCTGCTGTCACCGGAGCAGGTCGATTGGACGGACGACGGCCAGCGTTGTCAGCCCGAACTGAGTGAGCGCCTGGCATTTTTCACGTCGACCCAGACCTGGCTCGAACAACACCGCAAGCCGTTTCAGATTATTCAGGGAAGCTGGACACAACGGCGGTTTCAGGCGATTGAAGC
This sequence comes from Pseudomonas sp. P1_F1_2, assembly GCF_056405815.1. NCBI lineage: Bacteria > Pseudomonadati > Pseudomonadota > Gammaproteobacteria > Pseudomonadales > Pseudomonadaceae > Pseudomonas > Pseudomonas sp. P1_F1_2. Next base: position 7,820 of record NZ_JBFUBK010000117.1, read on the forward strand.
GGTGAGCCATCTGCTGGATTGCTGAGCCTTCATTGGGGCGATTTCCCCAGTGATCCCCCCTGTTTTGGGGGAAAGTGTCCACTCCTGAAACACTCATCTGCCCGCAAACAGGCTGTTTCAGCGCTCTTCATCATCTTGTCATGGCGCTTGTTAAACCGTTGAAACACTTCAGCGCAAACCCCCGTGCTAGAGCTTTGCGTCGGGAATAGTCGGTAAAACCCCGCCCCGGTTGTCTCACGCATGAAACATTGAGCGTATCGCACACTTTTCACAAACGCCTAACCCATTGAATTAACAAAACAATTCAAAAGCGGCACAGCTTTCGCTCTCTCCTTCCCAACGCTGACTAGGGCCAGCCCACAAAAGAAGGAATTGCTGCCGTGGGGACTTTCAACAAAGGCATTTCAAAAGGTATTTCATACCTGCTGCTGATCGGATGTGCCGCCGGTTCGGTACTCAGCCTGAATGCTCAGGCCGATGGCAATGGCGTCATTACTCTCAAACGCGATGTTCAGCCTATTCCTATTGGCCGGAACGGGGGCAAAGACCCCTATCCGACCACAGTCAACGCCAACCCTTCACAACGCATCAATACAACCATGACCAACACTGAATTGAGCGACGGTGAATTCGCCAGTGTGGCCAGCGGTTCGACCATCAGCGGCAACGTCAACCCGAACACAAACGGTGGCAGCATGCCAGGCCTCAACGTCGTGACCAATCCCAACGGCATGCCAGGCATGAGCGCCGGCCACGGTGGTGGTAGCGGTGCCGCGATTTCCGGAACCATCAACCGGGCCATGAGTTCCGGCCTGGCCCCACTGACCAGAATGGCCGGAGGTCAATGACATGAATCGCAGCCTCATTTTCCTCGCCCTGTTCGCCAGCGCAAGCGCCATGGCCGACTCCGGCGTCGCCAGCATGAACAACGCCAACATCCAGGATTCCGGCGTCCAGTACAAAGGCAACTTCAACGTCAACCAGGCGGCCGGGGATCAGTTGCAACAAACCAACACCCGGGCTATCGCCATCGGCACCAATGCCGGCGCGTCCACCCACATCAACCAGAAAATCGATACCCCCGCCAACCCTTCGATGAACGCTACTTCCACGATCGGTGGCACCTCTTTCAGTAATGGCAACGGTGTACTGGGCGTTAACCAGAGCGCCGGGGCCAACAACCAAATGGCCAACGCAATGCGCGTCAGCATCAGTGCTGCACCGCAGAGCGTCGACGATAGCGCCCTTTCCCAACAGAACGTGGCGTTGTTACCAAACTCAGGAGCAACTGGACCCCAAACCGGCAGTCGCCAGGTCGTTACCAGCGACCAGGCCTTCACCGGCAGCCGGGGGATTATCCAGGTGAACCAGAGTGCTGGGGTGGGGAACCGAATGGCTAACACCCTCAGCATCCGGGTCGCTGACTGACCCAAACGCAGTGCGATTAGAAAGTACCAACACTTAACCAACTAATAAGCACGGAGAAACACCATGAAACCTACAATGGCCTTAAAACCACTGGTTTTCGCTCTCGCAGCAGTGATGGCAATCGCAGCACAAGCAGGCGGTCGTGATGATGATCACGGTCATGGCAACGGTCACGGCAACGGGCATAACAACCATCAGCCTAAACACCCTACTTTTGAAGAAATGCTTTCAATCTCTGCCGGTGCCGGCGCCACTGTGATGGACCAACAGGACAGCAGTGACAACGGGGTATTGAACCAAGGCACCAAAAACGACGCTAGAGCTGACAGCTCGTTGAATAACTCCAACGGCAACATGGGCGCCAACGTTGCAGCCGGTGACGGCAACCAACAAGACAACGCCGCCGCTTTGGCCACTGCTGACGAAAGCTTTATCTTCGGCTCCGCAGTCGCTATTTCCAGCGCGACTCAAAACAACACCGGCAACACCGTTCTCAACTACTCTAATACCAACAACGCAAACCTGAACAACGCAGGCAATAGTGGCTCAGGCAACATTGGCATCAACGTGACGGCTGGCGATTTCAACCAACAGAAAAACAACCTGGCCATTGCTGTATCCGGCGGTCGTGTAGCCGCAGCAGCAGCCGAAGCCAACCAAACCTCGACTGGCCTGTCCGTGTCTAACTATGGCACTGAGACCTTCAAAAAAGACGAGCTCAAAGGCACCTTCTCTGCTCATGGCAAGTTCTATGCTTCAGGCAAAGCAGTGTCCAAACCAGCTGACGATGATCATGGCCACGGCTATGGTAATGACAACAAAGGCGGTCATGGAGACCACGACGGTGGCACAGTCAAATCTGACTTCACTGCAGTCGGCACCTTCGATCTGGCCGGTGTGACCACTCAACAAGTGCTGACCCCTGATGGCTGGAAAAACCCTGTGACCAACAATGCAAGCATGACTAACTCGATGAACAACTTCTCCGGTAATGGCGGAGCCAACGTATCAGCCGGTAACGGCAACCAACAAAGCAACTCGCTGTCCATCGCCGCAGGTTGCAAAGCCTGCCTGTAATCGCGATCGCAATGAAAGCCCCGGAAACGGGGCTTTTCCACAGTCCCAAAAGGCGTAATCGATCATGCGCAAGACTGCCCTTTTCGCCCTACTCTGCCTGTCTGGCCTGACTCAGGCTGCACAGATGCCAGTAGCCGCCCTGCCTGGCGGCGTGCTGGTCTATAAGCAGGTACAGAGTTTGCGTGAGCGCAAGTTTGCCGACATCGTCGAACAGAAAACCGATTTCAGCTGCGGCGCCGCCGCACTGGCCACGGTGTTACGCCAGGCTTATTGGCTCGACGTCGATGAGGAGCACATCATCAAAGGCATGCTGGTCAACGCTGACCAGAACCTTGTTCGTACTCAAGGTTTCTCCATGCTGGACATGAAGCGCTACATAGAAAGCATCGGCATGCGCGCCAGGGGCTACAAGATCCCACCTGAAAAGCTGGATTCAGTAACGATTCCGGTGGTGGTACTGATGGAAATTCGCGGCTACAAGCATTTCGTGGTGATGCAGCGTGCGGACAAGCAGTGGGTCTACATCGGAGACCCGGTACTCGGACACAAACGCTACTCCCATGATGACTTTGTCAAAGGTTGGAACGGCATAGTCTTCGCTATCGTAGGTCCCGGTTACGACAAAACCAATGCATTACGCAGTCCACCGGTACCGCTGACAGCCAAGAACAAGCTGGATACCTTCAACCCTGTCAGAGATGCTGAGTTGATGGATTTTGGTTTCATACAGAGCGACTTCTTTTAATCGCCAAATGATGATATTGGAGCAGGATGCTCCGGGAGCAGCAGATGAAAACCTCATACTGGCTGGCCGCTGTGTGTCTGGCAGCGAGCGCATCAGGCTATGCCAATGGATTCAAGCCAATCGAAGTAAAGGATCAGGAACTCGCCCAGTTGCGCGGTCGTTATGTGATGCCGGGCCGTATTATCAGCTTCGGCGTTGTAATGAGCAGTACCTGGCGCAATGCCAGTGGTGACRTCATCGGGGCGGCGACGTCCATGCAGATCCAGGCGGCAACGATCAAACCCGAATTCTATGTATCAACCATCAAACAATCAGGCAATTCCGGTCCTGGCGGTACACCTGAACAAGGCACCGGCAATGTAGTCGGCGGCGCTGGACTGTCCACCAGCCAGGGCATTACCCAAAGCGTGCGTGCAGCTGGCGATAGCAACACCGCTTACAACAACGTTTCGATCGATGTGAAGGAAGCTAACCAGGCACCGGCGCTTGTACCGGGGCAGGGCCAGGCTTTGCTGGCAGGGCAAACGATCAGCGGCAGCAACGCCGCCGGTAGCGTGGCAGTGACTGCCACTGGGGGTGGCGTTCAAATGGCAATTACTGCCAACAACAATCAAGGCAACGCGTTGCAACAAGTGGCCCAGGGCGGATTGCTCCAAAACACCCGGCTGATGGGCAACAGCAACATGGTTAACAACCTTACCCAGCTCAACGTAGTACTCAATAATAATGGCCCGAGTGCTGGCGCATTGGACTGCAACCTGACCCAACTTAACGCCCTCCGTACCTTGGGATATTGAACTACGCTCAGTCTCGATCATTGGGTTTAAAGGGACGGCTTATTCATGTATCGATCAGTATCACTGCGTGCAGTAGTTTGTCTGAGTGCTCTATTTCCGGCCGCCGTGCTTCATGCGGCACCCAACTCGGATGTAGAGGCCTTGAAGCAGGAACTTCTGGAGCTAAAGCAACGATACGAAGTACAACAAAAAGCCCTGGCGGTGCTCGAACAACGGGTCCGCCAGGTAGAGGATCAACCCGCAGCTCCCCCACCGAAACGCCTGGCCAAGTCGCCAGCCGACATGAGAGGGAACGCGGTAGCCGCAGGGACTGGCGCAGCAGCAGCATCGGGGGGCGCAGCCGGGGGCAGCGGCAGTTCTTATGGCCAGTCGCTGGCCGATGATTCACAACCGGCACAGAGTGTGTCCAACCTGTATGACGAAGCCAGCGGGTTCTTTGGCGGCGGCAAATTCAGCGTCGAGACCGGGATCACTTACTCCCGATACGACACCCGCCAGCTGATCCTCAACGGTTTCCTGGCACTGGACTCGATCTTCCTGGGCAACATCAACCTCGACCGGATCAAGGCCGATACCTGGACGCTCGATCTCACCGGTCGCTACAACTACAACAACCGTTGGCAGTTCGACCTGAACGTGCCGGTGATTTACCGCGAGTCGACTTATCAGTCCGGCGGCGGCAACCAGGGCGCGGCCAACGTTACAACCGAAGACACGGTCACCAGAGACCCGACGATTGGCGACGTGAACTTCGGGATCGCCTACAAGTTCCTGGACGAATCGGTGAATACCCCGGATGCCGTTGTCACCTTGCGGGTCAAGGCGCCGACCGGCAAGGACCCGTTCGGGATCAAGCTGCGTCAGACCGATGCCAACACCAACCTGTTCGTGCCTGACACCCTGCCAACCGGTAACGGCGTCTGGTCGGTCACCCCGGGTATTTCGCTGGTCAAAACCTTCGATCCGGCGGTGTTGTTCGGCAGCTTGTCTTACACCCACAACTTCGAAGAATCCTTCGACGACATCAGCGCTACCGTCAACCAGAAAACGCCAGGCAAAGTACAAATCGGCGACAGCTTCCAGATCGGCGCTGGTATTGCGTTCGCGCTGAACGAAAAGATGAGTATGTCGTTCTCGGTGTCCGACCTGGTGCAGCGCAGAAGCAAGCTGAAACAGGATGGGGGTGACTGGGAATCCGTGGTCGCCAGCGATGCCAACGCCGGTTATTTCAACATCGGCATGACCATTGCTGCTACCGACAACCTGACCATCGTACCCAACCTGTCCATGGGCATGACGGACGATGCCCCGGACTTCCAGTTCAGCCTGAAATTCCCTTACTACTTCTAACTGTTTCAAGCCCAAGGAAAAGGCCCGCTGCGACGTCAATCGCAGCGGGCCTTTTCGTTTCACCGCGCCCTAGCGGATCTGGTGCTTGTGCAGCAATCGGTAAAAAGTCGGTCTGGAAACGCCCAGGACCCTGGCGGCAACGCTCAGGTTGTCACTGTGCCGATTGAGTACATCGCACAGTGCCTGGCGCTCGGCACGGGTCTTGTAGTCTTCGAGGGTGCCCATGGGGGTGGCAAAGGCTTGCTGGCTGATCAACCCCAAGTCTCGCGCTTCGATCTGCCGCCCCTCGGCGAGCACCAACCCGCGCCGCACCCGATTGGCCAGTTCACGGACATTGCCCGGCCAATCATGTTTGCCCATGGCAATCAGTGCGTCTTCGCTGAAACTGCGAGGCCGTCGGCCGGTTTCGTGGCTGTAGAAATGGGAGAAGTGGTTGGCCAGCATCGACAGGTCGCCGTGACGTTCACGCAGAGGTGCCGTCACCACTTGCAGGACGTTCAGGCGGTAATATAAATCTTCACGAAAACGCTTCTTCTCAATGGCGGCCTCAAGGTCGACGTGCGTCGCCGCCAAAACCCGCACATCCACCGGAATCGGCTGACTCCCACCTACGCGTTCGATGTGTTTTTCCTGTAGGAAACGCAACAGATTGGCTTGCAGTTCCAGCGGTAAATCGCCGATTTCATCAAGGAATAATGTGCCGCCGTTCGCGGCTTCTATCCGCCCGACCTTGCGCTGGTGAGCGCCGGTGAAGGCGCCTTTTTCATGGCCAAACAACTCGGACTGGATCAAATGTTCTGGAATCGCACCGCAGTTGATCGCCACAAAGGGTTTGCTGTGACGCTGGGACTGCCGGTGCAGCGTGCGCGCGACCAATTCCTTGCCCGTGCCGCTTTCACCGCGGATCAAGACCGGTGATTCGGTCGGTGCCAATTTGCTCAGCAACTTGCGAAGTTCGCGAATCGGTTTGCTGTCGCCCAGTAGTTCGTGTTCTGGCTGATCGATGTGAATCGTGCCCTGCCCACGCAGGCGCGCCATGCCGAATGCCCGCCCCAGCGTGACCTGAACCCGGGAGACGTCAAAGGGCAAAGTATGGAAGTCGAAAAACCATTCGCACACGAAGTCCCCGACATTCTGCAAGCGCAGGACTTCCTGGTTAAGGACCGCGATCCACTCGGTGCCGCTGCGGCTGATCAGTTCTTTGACGGCTTCGGGACGTTCCAGATGAAAGGGCTGTAATCGCAACAGGCCGACGTCGCAGGTTCTATCGGCGGCGTTCTCCAGGGAACAGCTATCAACATCCCACCCCACCGAGCGCAAACCCGGTAACAGACGATGGCAGTCGTCACAGGGGTCTACTACTAACAGACGTCGTAACGCAGGCGCTTCGATCATGACTGTTCCTTGGCGCCAAATTTTAGGAAATATTAGTAAAAACAGTCATTTGGCGGACTTGGCTGTAACATTAGCAAGAATTTGACACACCCTTGTATCGATTGACTATAGAAAGGCTGCTTAAACAGTTATAAGAACGACTTGGTTAGTGACCTAACGAGTTGAACCTTTCATTCAGCTTTCAAATCAATACCCCTGCATTGAGTATATGAAAGAAAGTTGAAATTTCTTTTGTTTGTGTGTGACCTGACCCCATGTTGAGGGCATCAGTACAAGTAACCAGCCGAACGGTAAGCCCAACCGACGGCAGATCACTTGATTGGGCACACAGAGAGAAAATCCTATGACCGCCCCGCTCCGTATCAACGAAGCTCTTTTGATTGCCGACCGCGCTTTTAAACCTTTCCAATGCGTGGCCTGGGCCCCACAAGACGGCAATGGTGAACTCAGCATCACCGTCATCGACCGCACCAACACCCACATTAGCCGCGCCCAAATCCCTAGCAGCGAGTATTCCGACCCTGCGCAACTCGAACACCTGCTGCAGCAGGCCCGCGCCGAGTTGAGCGAGAAAGGTTATCAGCTGCAATCATGGTCTATGCCGCACTAAGGGTCTCTGCGGACTACTTCAACGTAGTCCGCCCCCCTGCCTTCTTTTAGTTGGCTGTTTTAACAGTTACAGCGCATCCAACACTCTAACTTTTTCGCCTCGAATTACTTGGCGCACTTGTCTTTGGTTCGAAAAGACACTGTTCTGGCACAGTGCGACCCTCCGCCTGTTAGTTATGACAGTTGTGTGATTGCCCATTCAGGGATTGAATGTTTCACACAGGCAGTTGCCCTCCCGCCCCCGGGTTTCGGACAGCTCGCAAGGAGAGGCGCGCATGCCACACCAGACTGCTTTTGCCCTACCTGTATCGCGGTATACGGCTGGCGATCTCGATAATAGTTTCGCCGCCCGCGGTAAAGCCCAGGTGTATTTCGCCGGGAGTACGTCAAGTATCGCCAATAGCGTGGAAATTGACTCCAGTGGCCGCGTGCTGGTGGCGGCGACGGTTGGCCTGCGAGGTGGTAACTGCTTTGGCCTGGCCCGTTTACTGGAAGACGGTTCGGCGGACCTCGCATTTGGCCATAACGGCAGCGTTATCGGGCAGTTCCAGCGCGGCTTCGAAGCCATGGCGGGCAAAGTGCATCTGTTGGCCAACGGACACATTCTGGTGGCCGGGCTGCACTATGAAGACACTCACCGAACGCTTCCAGCCTTGGCGCTGTTCGATTCCCAAGGTCACCCGGTCAGGCATTTTGGTGACAATGGGATCAGTGTCATTCGCCTGCCGGGAAACTTGTCCCTGGGCACCCGCGATGTCTGGCTTCCCCCTGGCGTTCCAGGCGCCGAAGCCTGCGACGTGCAAGTGCTGGCTGACGGCGGGATTCTGCTGCTGGCCAACCACCATTTTGAACTGGCCGATCATGTCGGCCTGTTGATACGCCTTACCCGCCATGGCCAATTGGATACGTCCTTCAATGGCCGCGGCTTTGTCATCGTCCGGCACCTGCTGATGAACTCCTGGCTCAGTAGCCTCATGGTGCAACGAGACGGCCGGATCATGGTCGGCGGATCGATTAATTTCCCCGTGGAAGGTTTACTGGCGCGCTACCTCCCCGATGGCCGTCTGGATGACTCTTTCGCCGTGGATGGCTTTATGTCGTTCAGGGCTGAAGAGCGGGGCGCTCAGGTCAACCAGGTCATCGAGATGGAAAATGGCGACCTGCTGTGCTTTGGCAGCAGCCGCGACCCGATGCACTGCCTGGCCTTCAAACTACACAGCAATGGCCGCCCCGATGTTCACTGCAACGGCGGCCAGCCACAACTACTGAACATCGGTCACAGCGGTTGCCAATGGACCGCCGCCCGGCATCAGGTAGATGGTCGAGTGCTGGCAGTTGGCGCCACAAACGGCGGCGTCGAAGCCGATTTCCTTTTAGCCCGGTATTTGCCGGGTGGGCAGCTGGACCCCGGTTTCGCCGAAGGCACCTGCTGGGTTCGCACCCGCCTGGGCCGCAGCCTGGATACCGCTATGTCGGTAGCGGTTCAAGCTGATGGAAGAATCGTCGTAGGCGGTTATTCGCTGGATGGCAACTACAAGGCCGTTGTGGTGCGCTATCTCGGGTAATCCATTACCTTTCCCGGACTTGATATTCCCATCTTGTTACGGCAAGTTGCGCGCTTCTTTAAACAAGGAGTAGCCGATGTCCGGTTCAATGGCCCAGGCGTTCGCGCACAACTTTCTCGGCCACTCACCTCGCTGGTACAAGGCGAGCATTCTCGGTTTCCTGATTCTCAACGCACTGGTGCTGTGGACCGTCGGCCCCGTTGCGGCCGGTTGGCTGCTGGTGCTGGAGTTCATCTTTACCCTGGCCATGGCACTCAAGTGTTACCCGCTGATGCCCGGCGGGTTGCTGCTGATTGAAGCCCTGCTGCTTAAAATGACCACGGCACAGGCGCTTTATGACGAACTGGTGCATAACTTTCCGGTCATCCTGTTGTTGATGTTCATGGTGGCCGGCATCTACTTCATGAAAGACCTGCTGCTGTTTCTGTTTTCGCGCTTGCTCCTGGGGGTTCGCTCCAAGGCGCTGTTGTCGTTGATGTTCTGCTTTCTCTCGGCATTCCTCTCGGCCTTCCTTGACGCATTGACCGTGACCGCGGTGATTATCAGTGCGGCCGTGGGGTTTTATTCGGTGTATCACCGCGTTGCCTCGGGCAATGATCCTCGCCAGGACAGCGAGTACAGCGATGACCAGCAATTGCCCACGCTTCACCATGGCGACCTCGAACAGTTTCGTGCCTTTCTGCGCAGTCTTTTGATGCACGGTGCCGTCGGCACGGCGTTAGGCGGTGTCTGCACACTGGTGGGTGAACCGCAGAACCTGCTGATCGGCCATGAGATGGGCTGGCATTTCTCCGATTTCTTTTTGAAAGTTGCCCCCGTCTCACTGCCGGTACTGGCCGCCGGTTTGTTGACCTGCGTGCTCCTGGAAAAACTGYGCTGGTTCGGCTACGGCACACTGCTGCCGGACAACGTTCGGGCGGTGCTGGCCAACTTTGCCGCCGAAGACAACGCCGAGCGCACTTCGCGCCAGCGTGCCGCCTTGCTGGTGCAGGGTGCCGCCGCGTTGATCCTGATTGCAGGGTTGGCGTTTCACATCGCGGAAGTCGGYCTGATCGGCTTGATGGTGATCGTGTTGATCACGGCCTTCACCGGCATCACCGACGAGCACCGTATCGGCAACGCCTTCAAGGACGCCATGCCCTTCACCGCGTTACTGGTGGTGTTTTTTGCGGTGGTCGCGGTGATTCACGACCAGCAATTGTTCACACCGCTGATCCAGTGGGTACTGGCACTGCCGGCCGACCAGCAACCGGGCATGTTGTTTATTGCCAATGGCTTGCTGTCAGCCATCAGTGACAACGTGTTTGTGGCGACCATTTACATCACCGAAGTGAAACGCGCCTTCATCTCCGGCCACATGAGCCGTGAACACTTCGAGACACTGGCCATTGCGATCAATACCGGGACGAACCTGCCCAGCGTGGCGACGCCCAATGGACAAGCCGCGTTTCTGTTTTTGCTGACCTCGGCAATTGCCCCGCTGATTCGCCTGTCGTACGGCTGCATGGTGTGGATGGCGTTGCCGTACACCGTGGTGATGGGTGTTCTTGGGTGGTACGCCGTTAGTTTCTGGCTGTAATACAGAACAAAAACTGTAGGAGTCAGTCAGCGAGCGAGGATATAGCGCTCGATCGCCTGGGCAGCACCGTCTTCGGTGTTAGGCCCGGTCACCACATCCGCCTGGCGCTTGACGGCCTCCTCCGCCTGCCCCATGGCAATCGACAACCCGGCACGATGAAACATCGCCGGGTCATTGCCACCATCGCCCAGCGCGGCAGTCTGTTCCAGCGGCACACCGAGATGCTCGGCCAGTGTCGCCAGCGCCGCGCCCTTGTTCGCCTGCATCGCGGTCACGTCCAGATACAC
>NZ_JBFUBK010000118.1:0-18357 GCF_056405815.1 Pseudomonas sp. P1_F1_2
GCGCAAGGCCTACCCAAACCACTCGATCCTGGGTGAAGAAACCGGCATGCACGCCGGCAACGGCATCGAAGGCGAAGAATACCTGTGGATCATCGATCCGCTGGACGGCACCACCAACTTCCTGCGCGGCATTCCTCACTTCGCTGTCAGCATCGCCTGCAAATACCGCGGTCGCCTGGAACACGCTGTTGTTCTGGACCCGGTTCGCCAGGAAGAATTCACCGCCAGCCGTGGTCGCGGCGCTCAACTGAACGGTCGTCGCCTGCGCGTCAGCGGCCGCACCAGCCTGGAAGGCGCCCTTCTGGGTACCGGCTTCCCGTTCCGTGACGACCAGATGGACAACCTCGAGAACTACCTGGGCATGTTCCGCGCCCTGGTTGGCCAGACCGCTGGCATCCGTCGCGCTGGTTCGGCAAGCCTGGACCTGGCCTACGTGGCTGCCGGTCGTTTCGACGCGTTCTGGGAGTCGGGCCTGTCCGAGTGGGACATGGCTGCAGGTGCCCTGCTGATTCAAGAAGCTGGCGGCTTGATCAGCGACTTCACCGGCGGTCACGAATTCCTTGAAAAAGGCCACGTCGTTGCCGGTAACACCAAGTGCTTCAAAGCAGTACTGACGGCCATCCAGCCGCACCTGCCAGCCTCGCTGAAGCGCTAAGCTTCCAGCGACAAAAAAGCACCCTTCGGGGTGCTTTTTTTATGCCTGCGATTTGTGCATTCCCCTCACCCCCTGTAGGAGCCGGGCTTGCCCGCGATGGCGGTGTGTCAATCACCATGAATGGTGCAGGTGAAATCGCTATCGCGGGCAAGCCCGGCTCTTACAGGTTTACAGGTGTTCCCGCCGTCGTATTCCGGGCACAAAAAAAAGCACCCCGAAGGGTGCTTCTTTTCCAATCTGTAACCTGAGTATTCAGCGATTCTCTTCGTTCTGCGACAGGATCAGCTTACCTTCCTTGTCGACCGGAATCTGGTTACCCGGATCACGATCCATCCGCACCTTGCCTTCCTTGCCATCCAGCGAATACCGAACATCGTAGCCAACGACCTTGTCGCTGATGTCATTCACGGTGTTACAGCGAGTTTGAGTCGTGGTGTAGGTATCACGCTCTTGCATGCCTTCCTGAACCTTGTTGCCCGCATAACCACCGCCGACAGCGCCTGCGACCGTAGCAATCTTCTTGCCGGTGCCGCCGCCGATCTGGTTACCCAACAGACCGCCCGCCAACGCACCCACTACGGTACCGGCGATCTGATGCTGATCCTTGACCGGCGCTTGCCGAGTCACTGCGACATCCTTGCAGACTTCACGTGGCGTCTTGATCTGAGTCTTGACCGGCTCAACGGCGAGTACTTGCGCAAACTCAGGGCCGCTTTTAACCAAGCTGTAGGTGGCAACAGCACCCCCGGCAGTCACACCGACAGCACCCAATACCGCACCAACCAGCATCGACTTGTTCACATGAACCTCCTGACCATCACATGCGGGACAAACCCGCGCTTCTCCCAGCCTTGGAGCACAAAAAAAGGCGCGAGTTCAACTCGCGCCTTTTTGGGCTAACTACCGGAAAAAGCGATGGCCGTTATGGGCGGTCGTCGACTTCCTTCTCGGTATTGGCCGGTGGAATCAGGTCTTCAGTGCTCAGGTTCAGCCAGATCAGCACCACGTTCGCGATGTAGATCGACGAGTAAGTACCCGCCAGAACACCGACGAACAGCGCAATGGAGAAGCCGAACAGGTTGTCACCGCCGAAGAACAGCAGGGCCGCAATCGCCAGCAACGTGGAGATCGAAGTCGCCATGGTCCGCAGCAGGGTTTGCGTGGTCGAGATGTTGATGTTCTCGATCAGACTGGCCTTGCGCAGTACCCGGAAGTTCTCACGAACCCGGTCGAATACCACGATGGTGTCGTTGAGCGAGTAACCAATGATCGCCAGTACCGCCGCCAGCACCGTCAGGTCGAAGGTGATCTGGAAGAACGAAAGGATACCGATGGTCACGATCACGTCGTGGATCAACGAAACAATCGCACCGACCGCAAACTTCCACTGAAAGCGGAACGCCAGGTAGATCAGGATGCCGCCCAGCGCCATCAGCATGCCGAGGCCGCCCTGGTCGCGCAGCTCTTCACCTACTTGCGGACCAACGAACTCGACGCGTTTGACCGTCGCCGGGTTGTCGCCGCCGACTTTCAGCAGCGCTTCTGCCACCTGGTGACCCAGTTGCGGATCTTCACCCGGCATACGCACCAGCAAGTCGGTAGTTGCACCGAAGCTTTGCACGATGGCTTCGTGATAACCCGATGTCACCAGTTGCTCACGCACCTTGGTGACGTCAGCTGGACGCTCGTAGGTCAGCTCAATGAGCGTACCGCCGGTGAAGTCCAGGCCCCAGTTCATGCCCTTATGGAAGACACTGAAAATGGCCAGCGCCGTAAGGAACAATGTGACGCCGAACGCAAAGTTGCGAACGCCCATGAAGTTGATTGTACGTAACATGGCAGCCCCTTAAATCCACAACTTCTTGAAGTCACGACCGCCGAAGATCAGGTTGACCATCGCGCGGGTCACCATGATGGCCGTGAACATCGAGGTAAAGATCCCGAGGGACATGGTCACTGCGAAACCTTTGACCGGGCCTGTGCCCATCGCAAAGAGAATCCCGCCGACCAACAAGGTTGTCAGGTTGGCGTCGAGAATCGCGGTGAATGCCCGGCCGAAGCCTTCGTTGATTGCCCGTTGTACGGTCATGCCCGCCGCGATCTCTTCACGTATCCGCGAGAAGATCAGTACGTTGGCGTCGACCGCCATACCCATGGTCAATACGATACCGGCGATACCCGGCAGGGTCAGCGTTGCACCCAGCAGCGACATCAAGGCCAGCAGCAGCACCATGTTCACCGCCAGAGCGACGGTGGCGATGAGGCCAAAGAAGCGGTAGATGACCATGATGAACAGCGAGACAAACAGCATGCCCCACAGCGATGCATCAATACCTTTGGTAATGTTGTCGGCACCCAGGCTTGGACCAATGGTGCGCTCTTCAGCGAAGTACATCGGTGCAGCCAGACCACCGGCACGCAGCAGCAGCGCCAGTTCGGAAGACTCGCCCTGGCCGTTCAGGCCAGTGATGCGGAACTGAGCACCCAGCGGCGACTGGATGGTCGCCAGGCTGATGATCTTCTTCTCTTCCTTGAACGTCTGGACTGGCACGTCTTTCTCGACGCCGTTAACCATTTGCTTGACGTAAGTGGTCACCGGACGCTGTTCGATGAAGATCACCGCCATGCTGCGACCGACGTTGCTGCGAGTCGCACGACTCATCAGCTCGCCACCGTGACCATCCAGACGGATGTTCACTTCTGGCGTGCCGTGCTCGCCGAAGCCAGCCTTGGCGTCAGTCACCTGGTCACCAGTGATGATCAGGCCACGCTCGATCTGTGCCGGCGGACGCTTGCCTTCACGGAACTCGAAGGTTTCGGAGGTAGCTTTCGAAGCACCCGGCTCAGCAGCCAGACGGAACTCAAGGTTGGCCGTCTTGCCGAGGATACGCTTGGCTTCTGCGGTGTCCTGGACGCCCGGCAGCTCAACCACGATGCGGTTGGCGCCCTGACGCTGGACGATCGGTTCGGCAACACCCAGCTCGTTGACGCGGTTACGTACCGTGGTCAAGTTCTGCTTGATGGAGTATTCGCGGATTTCCGCCAGCTTGGCTGGGGTCATCGCCAGACGCAGCACCGGTTGACCATTCAGGTCGGCCGGAACAATGTCGAAATCGTTGAAGTTCTTGCGGACCAGCGCACGGGCCTCTTCGCGGGTTGCTTCATCAGTGAAGCCCAGCTGAATGGCACCGTTGAGTTGCGGCAGGCTGCGATAGCGCAGTTTTTCTTTACGCAACAGGCTCTTGACGTCGCCTTCGTACACTTTCAAACGTGCGTCGATTGCTTTGTCCATGTCCACTTCCAGCAGGAAGTGCACACCACCGGACAAGTCCAGACCCAGCTTCATCGGGTGCGCGCCCAGGCTGCGCAACCATTGCGGCGTGGTTTGTGCCAGGTTCAGTGCAACGACGTAGTCATCACCCAACGCCTTGCGCACGACGTCTTTGGCAGGCAACTGATCTTCAGCCTTGGTCAGGCGAATCAGACCACCCTTGCCGTTCGCCGCCAGCGTGGCAGCCTTGACGTTGATCCCGGATTCCTTGAGCGCAGTGCTCACACGATCCAGATCAGCCTGATTGACGAGCAGCGCAGTACTTGCACCGCTGACCTGAATGGCCGGGTCATCAGGATATAGATTGGGAGCGGAATAAATCAGACCGACCGCCAGCACCGCCAGGATCAGAATGTATTTCCACAGAGGATATTTGTTCAGCATCACGCCGCCCGTTTATGACGCGGGGCGCCTTGCGCGCCCCGTCGATTGAATATGAAGTTGAAACTTAGATCGCTTTCAGCGTGCCTTTTGGCAGCGTCGCGGCAATAGCGCCCTTCTGGAACTTCATTTCGACAGTGTCGGAAACTTCCAGAACAACGAAATCGTCTGCAACTTTAGTGATCTTGCCGGCGATACCGCCAGTGGTCACAACTTCGTCGCCTTTTTGCAGGCTGCTCAGCAGGTTCTTTTGTTCTTTGGCGCGCTTGGCCTGTGGACGCCAGATCATCAGGTAGAAGATGACCAGGAAACCGACCAGGAAAATCCACTCAAAACCGCCACCCATAGGGCCCGCAGCAGGTGCAGCGGCGTCAGCCATGGCATTAGAGATAAAAAAGCTCATTTAGCACTCCAGTTGCAAATGTTGAATCTTGGGGTCAGAAAACTCAGTCCAAAGGCGGAACAGGTAACCCGCGTTTGGCGTAGAAGGCATCGACAAAGGCGGCCAATGTACCCTGTTGAATAGCCTCGCGCAAACCAGCCATAAGCACTTGATAATGACGCAAGTTATGGATGGTATTGAGCATGCTCCCCAGCATTTCGCCGCACTTGTCCAGGTGATGCAGATAAGCACGGGAGAAGTTCTGGCAGGTATAGCAATCGCAGGTCGGATCGAGCGGCGAATCATCATGGCGATGGAACGCGTTACGGATCTTCAGCACGCCGGTATCAATGAACAGATGCCCATTGCGGGCATTACGGGTTGGCATCACGCAATCGAACATGTCCACACCGCGGCGCACACCCTCAACCAGATCTTCCGGTTTGCCAACGCCCATAAGGTAACGAGGTTTGTCAGCCGGCATCTGACCCGGCAGGTAATCCAGCACCTTGATCATTTCGTGCTTGGGCTCGCCCACCGATAGACCGCCAATGGCCAGGCCATCAAAGCCGATCTGGTCGAGGCCTTCCAGGGAGCGCATGCGCAGGTCCTGGTGCATGCCGCCCTGAACGATGCCGAACAGCGCCGCCGTGTTGTCGCCATGGGCTTCTTTCGAGCGCTTGGCCCAACGCAACGACAGCTCCATCGACACGCGAGCGACGTCTTCGTCAGCCGGGTACGGGGTGCATTCGTCGAAGATCATCACGATGTCCGAGCCCAGGTCACGCTGAACCTGCATCGACTCTTCCGGGCCCATGAACACCTTGGCGCCGTCGACCGGGGAAGCGAAAGTCACGCCCTCCTCTTTGATCTTGCGCATGGCGCCCAGGCTGAACACTTGGAAACCACCGGAGTCGGTCAGGATCGGGCCTTTCCACTGCATGAAATCGTGCAGGTCGCCGTGCTTCTTGATCACTTCGGTGCCAGGACGCAGCCACAAGTGGAAGGTGTTGCCCAGAATGATTTCCGCGCCGGTGGCGGTGATATCCCGCGGCAACATGCCCTTGACGGTGCCGTAGGTGCCCACTGGCATGAAGGCCGGGGTTTCTACGGTACCGCGTGGAAAGGTCAAACGACCGCGACGAGCCTTGCCGTCAGTAGCAAGCAACTCAAACGACATACGACTTTGGCGACTCATTCTTTGTCCTCAGGGCCACGTGGTGCGGGATTACGGGTGATAAACATCGCATCACCGTAGCTGAAAAAGCGGTATCCATGCTCGACGGCCGCTTTATAAGCAGCCATGGCTTCGGGATAACCGGCGAACGCCGAAACCAGCATCAAGAGCGTGGATTCGGGCAAATGGAAGTTGGTGACCAAGGCATCGACCACATGAAACGGTCGGCCTGGGTAGATAAAGATATCGGTGTCGCCACTGAACGGCTTGAGCACGCCATCGCGCGCAGCACTTTCCAGCGAACGCACGCTGGTGGTCCCCACGGCCACCACGCGACCACCGCGAGCGCGGCAAGCGGCAACCGCATCCACCACGTCCTGGCCGACTTCCAGCCATTCGCTGTGCATGTGGTGGTCTTCGATCTTCTCGACGCGTACTGGCTGGAACGTACCGGCACCGACGTGCAGCGTCACGAACGCGGTCTCGATGCCCTTGGCGGCAATCGCCTCCATCAGCGGCTGATCGAAATGCAGCCCCGCCGTCGGCGCCGCCACCGCGCCCAGGCGCTCGGCGTAGACAGTCTGATAACGCTCGCGGTCCGAGCCTTCATCCGGGCGGTCTATATAAGGCGGCAACGGCATGTGCCCGACGCGATCGAGCAGCGGCAATACCTCTTCGGCGAACCCCAACTCGAACAACGCATCGTGACGCGCGAGCATTTCCGCTTCGCCACCACCATCGATCAGGATCTTCGACCCCGGCTTCGGCGACTTGCTGGAACGCACATGCGCCAGCACGCGATGACTGTCGAGCACGCGCTCGACCAGGATTTCCAGCTTGCCGCCGGAAGCCTTCTGGCCAAACAGCCGCGCCGGAATCACCCGGGTATTGTTGAACACCATCAAATCGCCCGGGCGCAAATGCTCGAGCAAATCGGTGAATTGACGGTGTGCCAGGGCGCCGCTGACCCCATCAAGGGTCAACAGGCGACTGTTGCGACGCTCGGCCAAAGGGTGGCGGGCGATCAGCGAATCTGGGAGTTCGAAAGTAAAGTCAGCAACGCGCATGATGGGGTTCGTCTAGCAGGGGCCGGAAGTCTAGCCGAAATAGTGAAAATTCTCTATGTACCTGATTGACCGACGGTAATCTCATCTCTATACTTCGCCGCCATTGAGCCCTGATGGCGGAATTGGTAGACGCGGCGGATTCAAAATCCGTTTTCGAAAGGAGTGGGAGTTCGAGTCTCCCTCGGGGCACCATATAGCAGTATCTGAAAGTCTCTACCAGACTCTCAGACCCAAAGAAACCGGCCACTTAGGCCGGTTTTTTTGTGTCTGGCTATCTACCTCTGTATCCCCTTATCCGTTGTATCCCTGTATCCCTGCTTGTATCCTGAGAAAACTACCGAACTTTGGGATACAAGGATGAAGCGCGCAGACATCAAGCGCCGCCCTCTCGCAGATACAACTCTTGCGGGACTGGAACCGGAATCAAAGGAATACCGGGAGCTGGACGGAAACGGCCTCTACTTCAGGGTCAAACCTGATGGTGGTAAATCTTGGCAGCTCCGCTACAAACGTCCGGCGGGCAATTGGGCTTGGATGGGGCTAGGGGGTTACCCGGAAGTAAGTGGTGCATTGGCACGAGACAAAGCTGCCGATCTACGCAAAGTAGTGAGTAGCGGTGCCGACCCCCTTGAGCAAAAACGATCCGCGAAAGCTGCTATCGATGCTGCCAAAACCCGAACCTTTCGAGCTGCCGCTGATGCTTGGCTCAAAGCGAAAGAGGAAAAGGGTCTAGCATCCTCCACCCTCAACAAAATCCGCACCTACCTCGACAAGGACATACTCCCGGCACTGGGAGACAAGCCTCTAGACGACATCACACGCACCGATTGCGCAAAGCTTCAGGCATCCATCGAAGCCCGGGACGCACACAACGTGGCTGAAAAGTGTCGCACCTGGATAAATCAAATCTTCGGGCGGGCCATCGGATTAGGTCTGACTGAAAACGATCCAGGTAGCCGCCTTCGCGACATTGCAGCCCAAGCCCCTAAGACTCAGCAGCATCCACATTTGCTAGAGCCTGAACTGGGTGAATTTCTCAAGGCGCTCAAAAATACACCGGCCAGATTGACTGCTCGTACTGCTGCTTGGCTATGCGTATGGACAGCATCGCGACCGGGCATGGTCCGCTTGGCTGAATGGAAGGAGTTTGACCTGGATAAAGCCATTTGGACCACGCCTGCCGCCAAGATGAAGATGCGTCGAGATTTTGTCTGCCCCCTTCCCAACCAAGCAGTTACAGCGCTGAAGGAGCTGCATTGCTTAACCGGGCGAAGTCGCTGGCTCTGCCCCGGCGTCGGAGCCAAAAATCCAACCATTAGCGAAAACACGATCAATAAAGTCTTCGCCACCATTGGCTATAAAGGCCGCCTAGTTGGACACGGTACTCGGCACACCGCGAGTACTCTGCTTCGAGAACATGGTTGGCCGAAAGAACATGTTGAAGCGCAGCTTGCTCACAAAGAGGAAGGTATTTCGGGGGTATACAACAAAGCTCAATACCTTGAGCAACGCGTAAAGATGATGCAATGGTATGCAGATCACCTTGATGCGCTAGCCGCAGGAAATGTGGTGCAAAGGCAGTTTGGAAAAGCAGTCTGACAATCAGGTCGCCCCCGCCCCCAAAAAATCAGTGTAACGCGTGTTACAGGTGTAACGATTAAATCTAACCTACTGATATTATTGATTTTTTCAATCGTAACACTTAATGATGGGTGAGCGTACACGAGGTGTAACTCGGCTATGACGTGTAACAGCCGTAGGCACCTCAGCTTCGCACCCGCCTAGCTCGATGAGTGCCCTCACGCCTGCCGGCCAGACATCGCTTGCGAATACTTAACTGACATACTTCGCTGGTTGAACACTAAAATCTAGGGCGCGGGATCGCGGGTGAGTGAGTGAGTGAGTGAGTGAGTGAGTGAGTGAGTGAGTGTCAAAATGCACTCCGAATGAATAATTCACCACCCTGAGCGACATTCGCTATCACAGTGAAAAAATGGCCGGAAGCAATTACTGTACTGCTGCGTTCACCCTGTGTTGTACCTGTATTGACTACACATTGACCGGTCTAGAGACAAAGTAGTTTCCTTCGTCTAGATAAGTGTATAGATAGATACCCCTGTATCCATAACCAGGGGTTTTCTATGACACACCAGACCTTCAAATCAGCAAATTCTTTCGAAACTCACTCGCCCCAAGCCGCCGATATAAACGCCAGGCGAGCCAGTCACCCTGCCGCTGACCCTTCAGCAATTTTGATTCGCATGCCGGAATTAATCGCCATCGTTGGACTAGCACGTCCAACGATTTACAAACTGATGCGGCAAGCGGATAGCGAATTCCCACTTCCAGTAAAACTAAGCGGCAGTAAAGCTCGCGGAGCGCCTGTCGCATGGGTTCTTGATGAAGTCCAAAGTTGGGTTCGAGCTCGCATTTCGGCAAGAAACAAGGTGGCGGCATGAGAAGACCACCTCCTTCGCTCTCAAAACTCAGGTCATTTCAGACATTGCACGAAGTTGGATTCTCCAAAACACGTATCCAACGTTTTGAGCGATTGCGCAGAAAACACGAGCAAAGCGGACGGACTCTAGGCGTATTGAGCTGGCCGGATGGCGTTTGGTGCCTGCTGATCATGCATGCGGACAAGTTGGGTGTTGTCGTCCTGGATAAAGCCCAGGCAACAGATGCCTATCACGATGCTCGCCAGATGATTCGCGATGGCTATTCCCCCGTACTCACCTTGCGCCACGAGCGCGATGCTTGAAATGAAAACGCCCCCGGGAGCGATCCGGAGGCGTTGAGGTAAATCCACATGCCCGAGCAATTTATGCCGCACCTGAAAAATCCGCAAGTCATCAGTGCAGTTGCACTTTCGAAATACGGACGTTACTCTCTGGCCGTCGCTGCAAAATCAGCGACCGGGTTTGACGGCCCGAGTACATGCAGGCGCACAGGCGCCCCCATATCGATTGCAGGCGCTTTTTTTGTGCCCGCATTCCCGCTTTATGGTAGCTGTGCGTGGGAGACCTTCGGGTCTGCCGGGGTCCTGTATGCCCGGTCCGTCAACCTGCGCACAGCTGCCACCCCAATTCGTTTGACGGCGAACGGTGGCAGCTCCTCACATACAGGAGCTTCACCCCATGCACGCCCTCAATCCGTCCAAAATTCGCGCCTCTACCCATCGTGCAATGGCTCTCGCCGCTTTACACGCCAATTCCAGCCTCGCAACACGTCTCGCCCGATACAACGCCCATATGGCCAAAGCCCGCGCTCTCGAAGCCGCAGGCGGTGCCCAATGAACCACGCCCTGAGCTTCTCCCTACCCGAAGATCTGCTCGACGTCAGCAACGATATTGAAGCCGGCGTTCCTATCGACGCGATCACCTGCGCCATTGCCCGCGCCGACTCGGTGCTGACGTTGCTTGAAGATCACTTCGAAAGCGAAAGCGACAGACCGCGTCTGGCCAATCACGTATTGGCGGCCGTTATTTGGGACGTGCGCGGCACCCTGGGCTTGATCAAAACCCTGACCCTGCACGGCGATGCAACTTCGATTCCTCGTGCTAAAAACGGGGGTGCGCAATGAACCTTCAGACGAACGTCACCACCCAAGGCTCAACCACGTTCACTCAGTGCGGCGACTCCACCCAAATGCTGTTCCGTCTCAGTGCCAATGTGCCTTTGACCGACGCGCTTGAACACGCCTCAAATCTGCTGAGTTGCGCGACTCGCATGTCGCTCCTGGCCACACACGGAGACGGCGCAGAAGACTGCGCGATGGCTGCTCACTACCTCAGCGAAATGAGTAAGGCGGTCATTGACGATGTGACCATAGCCCTCCTGAAGTCGGAGGCTGGCCATGTCCAATAAGACGCAACGCCCCAGCTTCGCGGACGTGAAAGCGACTTCCCTGAAAGAGATCTCCCGGGTACTTGCTCATTGGCTGCCCAACGGTAAACGCGTGGACGGCGGCAAGGAATACACAGCTCCTAATCCTACCCGCACCGACAAGCGCGCAGGCTCCCTCAAGGTCAACTTGAGCAAAGGCACTTGGGCGGATTTTGCCACCGGAGACAAAGGCGGTGACCTGATTGATCTGGTGCGTTATTTGGAGGGCGGCACCGACGTCGAAGCCTGCAACACGCTGGCGGAGCGGCTCCACATTACCGCCGGGACAGCTCCATCAAAGCCGAGCCCCAGCAAAAGCAAAACACCGGAATGGCTGGCCATACAGCCGATCCCGGCCGAGGCCATGAACAAGTGCCCGGCCAGACACCGGCAACACGGTGCGCCGTCGAAAGTCTGGATTTACCGTGACACTCAGGGCCAGCCAGTCATGGCGCTCTACCGCTTCGACTTGGGCCCGGATGAAGACGGCAAACCGCGCAAGGTGTTTGCCCCTTTGACCTGGTGCCAACGGGCCGAAGGTCAAACGCAGCAATGGCGTTGGCAAGGCTTGCCGGAGCCGCGTCCTCTGCTGCGCCTGGATGAATTGGTGCAACGCGCCGAGGCTCCGGTCATGCTGTGCGAAGGCGAAAAGGCCGCCGACGCCGCAGCGGAGCTGCTGCCCCACTACGTGGCCACGTGCTGGCCGAATGGCTCGAACTCCTGGCACAAGGCCGACCTGACACCGCTCAAAGGTCGGTCCGTGGTGTTGTGGCCAGACAACGACGCCAGTGGCAAAAGCTGCATGGACGCAATCGCTAAACAACTGCTACAGATCGGTGCCGCGTCAGTGCGCGTGATCGCCCTGGACGTCTTCAAACGCAAGCCCACGCTCACGAATGACCAACCGACGTTCGCCAAGGGTGGCCAATGGGAAGACGGTGACGACGCGGCCGATGCCCAAGCCAAAGGCTGGACGGCGGCGCACGTCGCCGAGTTGGAACGCAGCGGCGAACTGTTCGGTGTTGATCCAGAAAAAGCACCGGCCGAACCACTCGAAGTTAAAACCAAACCAACGACCAAGCGTGCTGCGAAACCCAAAAACGATCTGCTGCCCGGCGGCTTCCGTCTGACACCAGAAGGCGTGTTTTATTCCGGTGACGATGGCGAAGCCCGTCCGGTGTGTTCTCCACTGGAGATCCTGGCGCGCACCCGAGATGCGCAAGGTCATAACTGGGGTTTGCTGGTCGAGTTCGACGATCCGGACGGGGCGAAAAAGCGTTGGAACATTCCGGCACGGACCATGACCGGCGACTTCGGCAAGGACGTGCTGGGGCCACTGGTGGACATGGGTTTGCGTCTGGCCGGCAGTCGTTCCGGTCGCAACGCCCGCAACGACCTGCAGAGTTACCTCGGCGGCTTCGACAGCGCCCAGCGCGCACGCTTGGTCACCCGTTTGGGCTGGCATGACAGCGCCTTCTTGCTGCCCGAACAGCAGGTGGGCTTGCACACCGAACACCTGCACTTCTATGAGGCCGGCGCGCAGCTGCCTCCGATCAGCGAAGCTGGCACCCTGGAACAGTGGCAAGAGCAGATCGGCGCCTTGTGCATCGGCAATCACCGCTTGGCGTTTGTGGCCAGCGTGGCGTTTGCCGGTCCGCTACTGCACATGCTCGGCCATGAGTCGGGCGGCTTTCACCTCTACGGTGACAGCTCGGGCGGCAAGACCACCCACCTACAAGTGGCTGCCTCGATCTACGGCGGACCGCGTCTGGTGCGTTCCTGGCGATCGACGGATAACGCCTTGGAATCCATCGCCGCCGCGCATTCGGACGGGCTCCTGGTGCTGGATGAAATCGGCATGTGCGACCCACGCATCATTGGCGAAACGGTGTACATGCTCGGCAACGGCACCGGGAAGGCTCGCGCCAATGATCGAGGACAAGCAGGCCGACAGGTTCAGGAATGGCGCTTGCTGTTTCTCTCGACCGGCGAGAAGACATTGGCGCAGCACATGGCTGAAGCCAACAAGGAACTGAAAGCCGGCATGGAAGTGCGGATGCTCGCCGTGCCAGCAGACGCCAGCAAAGGCCTCGGTATGTTCGATGTTCTGAACGGCTTCGATGACGCCGCCGCCCTCTCCGATGCACTCAAGGCGCGGGTGGCCAAGTACTACGGCACACCGCTCACCACCTTCCTGTCAGCCCTCTGTGAGCCCGGCAAGCGGCATGGTTGGTCGGCGATCCTGCGCCATACCTTGGAGGGCTTTATCGCCAAGGCACTACCCGCCTCCGCCAGCGGTCAGGCGCATCGTGCGGCCGCTCGCTTTGGACTGGCCGCAGCAGCCGGCGAACTGGCCACCGCGATGGGGATTACGGGCTGGCCAGACGGAACGGCCACCACAGCAGCCCGGGTCTGCCTAGGCGCTTGGATGAATGAGCGCGGCGGCGCCGGTAACTTCGAAGGGGACGCAATCTTGGCGCGGTTGCGCCAGGTGATCGAGCGCTTCGGTGAAAGCCGCTTCACCCGCTGGGAGTCGGCGGCCGCGAAGATCGATGAGCACGGTCCACGCACCATTGACCGATTGGGCTTTCGTAAAACGCTGGAGCACGGCCTGGGTGATGCGTTGCACACCACCAACACCTACTACGTGTTGCCGGAGGCATGGCGCTCCGAGGTGTTCAAGGGCATGAACATCAATGCCGTGAACAAGGAGCTGATACGCCGTGGCGTCCTTGAGCCAGGTCCCAACGGCAAAGCCTCCTGCGCCGTCCGCTTACCCGGGATGGGCATACAGCGTTGCTACGTGGTGAAGACCGTGCCGGTAGCGGATGAGAGCGAGGCTCAGGCCGCCTGACGGCGGGCCTACTGACTGAGGTAGAGCCGGCTTAATCGGCCTCGCCAGCCACTGCGAACCCCAATTAAATCATCAGGACAAAACTCATGAACCGAATTGAACAACTGAAAGACGCACGCGCCAATAAAGTCATCGAAATGGAGGCGCTCAAAAAGGAAATACCACCTTTTGAGTCAGCGCTTCACAGCGAGGACGTCATTAACAACGGCCGAGAGAGCGCCGTCAGGCATGAAATCAGCAGTCGCCAAATCAAGATCGATTCGATCGATCATCAGATCTTCCAACTCGACCAAACGCTGGACCGCCTGGAGAAGCTGGCCAACCGAGAAAGCTTGATGGAAGGCTACATTACCGACATGGCGAACTGGATGGCGGATGAGCTGGAGCTTAACGATAAACGGCAAAGCCTGAGCACTCGCCTGGAGGAAATTCGTCAGCAAGCACAGGAAGAGATTACCAGCGCACGGCAGGCTGAAACTCAGGCGGCTACCGCTTACGCACAGGCCGTGGCGTGGGGCGACGTCGAGGGCGAAAAAGCAGCTAGCACCGACGCTCAGAAAGCCGCGAAAAACCTCACTACCGCCACCGAACAACATCGCCGCCAGCTCCTGATCATCACCGCCTTGGAGCAAGAGCTGGCCATCGTAGACCGACACATCAGCGAGGCTCAGGTAGAACACCAAAAAATTGAGGATACAGCCTTGCGGCTGGTCCACAACGCGCTGGAGGAAGCGTGGAATGAAGCCGCCCAAGCGCTGCTAGATGTGGGAGGCAAGCTGTACGCCGCAGCTCGGCTGATAGGCCGTGACCCGGTGTCCTTAATGAAGCTCGACATCCCGGAGCAAGGTGAAAACTTCGGCAGTTGGAGGTGGAGCGAACTGGCGGACCGTGGCCGCCAGCATCGCACGCGCGATCTGCTCTCGATGTAACTGCAGATTACCCCGAAACAGCCTGCAATCGCGGGCTGTTTAAATCACTCCAAGGATCGAAGTCATGAACACAGCGATAGAAAACAGCTCATCCCTAACCGAAACGCTTCAAGCGAGAAAAGCCCACCTGACCGCCCTACTCAAGATCGTGGATACCAAAACCGGAAAAAGCACAGCGATGCAGAAGCTCACCATCACTGCAATCAAGGCAGAAATGGGGCTCATTGAGCATAAGCTGATAAAACGGTGATTCGGATAAACGGAAGCTCACGAAAGCTTCCGTTGCATTCAGTTTCGGCAGGCAGCTCCAGGACAGAACCCTCCATATGAAGCGGAGCGCCTCACAA
The DNA here is from genome assembly GCF_056405815.1 of Pseudomonas sp. P1_F1_2. NCBI lineage: Bacteria > Pseudomonadati > Pseudomonadota > Gammaproteobacteria > Pseudomonadales > Pseudomonadaceae > Pseudomonas > Pseudomonas sp. P1_F1_2. The sequence continues at coordinate 15,009 of NZ_JBFUBK010000118.1, forward strand.
CCCCGCTCCTCGGTGGCCCACTGTCGAGCCACCAAATGAGGCGAAGCCAATGAAGGAATCATTGACCTACCTTGTTGATCACCAGGGCCCAAATCAAATATTTCCAACCTCTTCAATAAACGCCGCAAGCGCCCCTCGCTGCACTCCGTTGTAACGCCATTCGTCCAATGTGCGAACCATTGCGACAGACCTCGATGGCTGGCACAAATCAACGAATTGAACCGGTAATTTTGTGGAGTCATCCATGTGATGCTCGACATGTCGGCAAAACGCGTAGATCCACATCGCGACTTCTAAGGAACAATCCCACTTGTTCCAGTTCATCGTGCTGGCCAACGGTTGTTGCACGTTCGTGCGTGCTTTCTTCAAAGTCTTTAGTAGAACATCGATTGCTTTGCCTTGGGTCTCGAAAGAACTTCTCGCAAGGAGAAACGCCGCGACTTCGGTAATACGTCCTTCGCGCGAACGGTCGAAGCTGACGGTCTTACCAAGCAACTTTTCGTCGAGGTACGAGTGCAACTCCTTCATCCATGTACTAGATAGTGCTTCCGGCGTTACTCGTTCTTCTTCCAGGAGCGGCACAATCACCTCGGCAAACAACCAAGGCTCAGACCATCCTAGCTCGCGCATGTGGCCTCGCAGGCTCTCAACAAGAAATTCAGCTTCGTTCTTGTCTAGCTTCGGTGGCAATGTGTAGTAGAGCGCTTGCCGAACAATATCCACTGACTCACCGTTCCCGTCCTCCCGAGCCAGACCGCTTAACAACCAACTCATCGTCCGAATGCTTGTCTGCCGATCAAACGATGCTAGACGAGCTACTACTTGCTTCGCCCCGTTACCATTCTTGGACGCATCTCTCAGACTGGCCAATCCCATCCATTTCAGAAGCCCGTTCGTGCTCCGCAACAAACTCTCCCTTTGCTTATTCGTAATCCCGAATGCGATTGCGAGAGAAACCTCCCCGACAATTTGACTCAATAGGGATAGCTTGATGGCATCTCGGTGGTGCTCTTCTTTATCGAGTGTGACCGCGCAGCGCTCCGACAAATTCACCAGCTTCTCTGGTGCGGCATTCCACAAGATCTTGATCGCGTAGACATCCGCCCATGTCAATGCTTGGTATTTAATTCGATGGCGGAAGTGTTCGTAGGAGTAAGATCCGCGAAGAAAACTTTCCAAATCTTGCTGAAACAAGTGCGGCTGAACCGACTCAAAAGAGGTATCGGGCGCTATGTCACTGATCCGCGAGAATGCGTTTTCAAGCGAGCCCTCTAGGAAGTCGAAGAACGCAACTTTCTGGTTGTCAGCAGCGCCCCACGGAGAATCTCCATGAGTTGTATGTGCGAGTATCTCAGCCACAATCTCCCACCGCTGTTGAGAAGCGTCTTCCATCGTGCTTAAGCCACTGACACACGCGTCCATACCTGGAGTCTTAGGAAATCGTAAAGATTCACCATCGAGTAGATCCAGCTCCGTCAGTCGAACACGCAATTCCTCGCCATGTAAGCCCCGAAGCGAATCGTCCCCGATCCAAGTCGAGAGAACCGAGCCCGTCATATCCCAGCTCAGGAAACTCAATCGCTCGCTCTGTTGTCGAACAGGCTGTTCCTGACGTTTAGAATCGAAAATTGGCTCTATGTACTCGCCATCCGCGCTCGACCCGATCGCAGCTCTCGATATCAATCGAGTCGCATATTTGAAGACCTCATGCAACGAATCCATAGGAATAGGAGTGATGAGTAACGGATGATCTTCGTTTGCCTTCTGAATTGAATTCGAAAGATTGAAACCTACAACTGGAAGGCCCCGCCGATCCGCAATGAGCATATAGCGATCATGCAAAGCACCCGGCTTGACTCCGAATATTTTGAGGTCAATCCGCTGTGCTAGCCCTTGAAGCTTCTTGCAGCTCGCCAGCAGGTTGTCGATACGGTTGGGATCAGGGTCAGCGCCGGTAAAAGATTTCTGACTTTGAGTTGATGGAGTCGTCGGCAGAACTGTGGTGAAGACCACATACTCCCCTTTGTCGGACGCATTGGGGAAAAATAGACCTATCCCAGCGTCTTCAAAGTAAGGGTCGAAGAAAATGATCTGATGGTCTCGGTGCTTCGCAAACTGCTGCTTGATCCACTCTACAAATTGTAGGCGCTCAGTGCCGTCGCCCTCGCTTAGTCGACCGAAGAAACGCGCCTCGGACTTTGGCGGATGTAAAACACTAAGTAATTCATTTATTTTTCGATTGACCACTACCCAGGGGGCTGCCTTTCTACCACCAATCACCGAGGCAAATCCGCCATGACCGCGATTACCTGTTTGCGCGGCTTTCACCCTGGGGGACCCTCGCAGCTTCTTCTTTAGTGCATTGTCCAACCAGCCCAACTTAACTTCTGCGTTCAAGCCTCCTAGGGCGTGTCCTGATATGGAGACTTCACGAATATAATGATTCTTCCAGGTGCAGCACAACGTGGCTGCAGAGGCTCCGTCCTTCACTCCATGTATTTCAATTTCCACCGAATCGGCAATATCCCAATAACCATCAGGCAATTCGATCGTACACTCGATAACATCCGTTGCTCCTTTATCGACCGACGCAATGGTCGAAAATATGCGTTGTGCATCGTTCATTATTTGGGCGTGGACGAAGAACTTCGAAAAGCTCGGCAGTTGCGTCAGATTTAGTTTGACCACAAGTGCTTTGCATCCATCTGCCCACGACACATCCAAGAGCTCTCTCTCATGGTCGTCTAGGGTCGGGAAAACAAGCAATTCCAAATCGCCAAATCGTGCCGCATCCTTGCTAGAGAAATCCAAACCGGTATCAGCGTTCATTCGTTTAACGAGGAAGCGCGCCATTTCTTGGTCTAGGCCTCGCGCAGTTGTGAGCAATTGCTCCTTGTCGATAGTGGTAATTGCAGCACTAAAAGCCGAAGCACTACCGTGAGGGCTTTGTGGACCAAGATGCTCATGCGCATCGCGATTCAATAGCAACGCCGCTGGCCTGCATACGTAGCTATCGCTCAAGCTGAAAGTCCCGATACGCCTCTCAAGCGAATCCGACAGCTTGAGATCAAGCGAGCTACTGATTTCCTTGATGTTGTTTCCTTTTGAAAGCTTGCCCAGCAGTTCACCTGCATGATCGCTATCAATGTAGAGAGTGGCGCGAATCACCTGAGCGCGCCAGTCACCAACAGCTTCAAACTTATCGTCGCTGGGCGCACTCCATACTCCTGAGGAAAAGCTATATGGTAGGAGACGACCGTAAACAAATCGGTTCTCCAGGCCATCGTCAGTTTGAATTTGCGCAATCCAACTTTGCAAAGCACACGCACGCCCGGGCGTGGAAAACAAC